>CAZULR010000320.1:0-3695 GCA_964621235.1 uncultured Acidimicrobiaceae bacterium | reverse complement strand
GCCGACAAGGCGGCCCGGTTCCTGCAGCTCTGCGACGCCCACGACCTGCCGGTGGTGTCGCTGTGCGACACGCCCGGGTTCATGGTCGGTCCCGACGCCGAACGGACCGGCCAGGTCCGTCACGTCAGCCGCCTGTTCGTGGTGGGTGCCAGTATGACGGTGCCGTTCTGCACGATCGTGCTGCGCAAGGGCTACGGGCTCGGCGCCCAGGCGATGGCCGGCGGCAGCTTCCGCTCGCCGCAGTTCCTGGTCGCCTGGCCGAGCGGCGAGCTCGGGGGCATGGGCCTCGAGGGCGCGGTGCGCCTCGGCTTCCGTCGGGAGCTGGAGGCGGTCGAGGACGCGGACGAGCGTGAGGCCCTCTTCGGCTCCATGGTCGACCTCGCCTACGCCCACGGCAAGGCCCTCAACGTGGCCACGGCCTACGAGATCGACGACGTCATCGATCCGGCCGAATCCCGTGGCAGGATCGTGGAGGCGCTCCGCGCCTCACCGCCGCCCCCCGCCCGCACGGGCAAGAAGCGCAACTGCATCGACACCTGGTAGCGGGGGCGTCCCCGTCCGGTGGCCCCCGGCCGGGGCCCGGCCGCTCCGGTCAGGCGCCGAGTACGGCGTCAGCGAACACCGACACCGACGCCCACGCGGCCATGGCCTCCGGCACCTCCAGACCGACCAGTCCCTGGATGCCGTGGATGCCACCCGGCACGACGTCGACCCGGGCGTCGGTGCCGGCGAGCCGTGCCGCCCTCGCCAGGCGCTCGGCGTCGAGTCGCGTGACGTCGACCTCACCGACCTGCAGGAGCAGCGGGGGCAATCGCGACAGGTCCCCTCGGGACGGAGAGGCCCGGGGATCCCACGGATCACCGCCGGGTCCGAGGTAGTCCCGGGCCCGATTCCGGAGGAATCCCTCGGAGATGAACGGATCGGGCCCGTCCGGTCCACCGGGCCCGTACCCGAGGGTGTCGAGGTCGACCCAGCCGGACAGTGAGGCGATTCCCGCCGGTCCGGCGGCGATGGTGTCCCGGGCCCATCGGGCGGTGGCGAGGGCCAGCCCGCCCCCACACGAGTCACCGACGAAGACGGCACGCTCGGGGACCAGACCGTCGTCGATCAGGCCGATGAACGCGCTGGTGCAGTCGTCGAACGCCGCCGGGAACCGGTGCTCGGGAGCGAGGCGGTAGTCAATCGTGACCACCGGGATCCGGAAGTGGGTGGCGATCAACTCGGCGTAGAAGAGGTAGGCCTCGAGATCGCACGACACGAACGCCCCACCGTGGAAGAACACCGCGGCACCGCGCGCCCGGCTGGTCGACGGAGTCGACAGCCAACCGCAACGGACGCCACCGGCGGTGACGATCCGCACGTCCGTGCCCGGGCGCAGGGGATGCCCGTGGAGCGGCGCCATCATGGTCCGGGTGGCCCCGACGTCGGCCCCGGGGCCGGCGAAGTCGGCGGCCATGCCGTCAATGATGGCTGCCAGCAGTTCGCTGGTCACCCAGCCGGGTCCGGCTTCCGGAACACGACGACGGGGCAGGCGGCGTGGGTCACGCAGTGCTGGCTGACCGAACCGAGCACCATCCCGGAGAAGCTGCCGTGGCCCCGGCTGGCGACCACCAGCAGCGCAGCATGCCGGGAGGCCTCGATGAGCACCTCCGACGGGTGCCCCTCGATCACGTGGGCGTGGACGGCCAGGCCCGGATGGGCCGCCCCGAGACGCTCCACCACCGGGTCGAGCAGGGCCTTGGCGTCAGCCGCGGGGTCGAAGTCACTGGGCAGGGGGATGACGTTGCCCCAGCTGGTCGGGTACTCCCACGCCGTCACGAGGTCGAGGCGCCCGCCGGTGCGGACGGCCTGGACCGCGGCCCACTCGACCGCGCCGTCAGCGGCGTCGGAGCCGTCGTAGCCGACGACGACCGCATCGGTCGGTTGGTCCTGGGTGTCGTGCACGGTGTTCCTCCCGAGGTCGCGGCCGGCGGAGCGCGAGACGCGGCTGCGAGCGTATCGCTCCGGGGCCAGGGGGACAGGACCGGACGGGCCGTAGTGGCTCCTCGTGGCGATTGGGGAGCGGTGGCGGTCGCGTCCGGAGGGCGGGGGCCGGGTCGGCGGGTCAGCTGTCCAGGCTCGCCTGCCGCCTGGCGGCGGCGGCCTGGACGTGGTCGATGCCCGGTCCACCGGAGGTGGGTGCCTCGGCCGGTCCCGGGCCCGACGCCCCGACGAGTCGGCCGAGCGCGGCAGCCACCGACGAGCGCAGGGCCCCCTCGTCGTAGCCACCCTCCAGGAAGACGATGAGGCGGCCCGGCTCGGGAGCGTACCCGGACACCACGGCGGCCAGCTCGGCGAAGTCGCCGGCCGACAGGGCCAGCTCGGCGAGCGGATCGTCACGGTGGGCGTCGAACCCCGCCGACACCAGGACCCAGGTCGGCCGGAAGGCCTCCACCACGGGGCTGACGATCCGGTCGAACGCCGCGCGCAGCACGTCGCCCGTGGCCCCCGGGGGGACGGGCACGTTGACGGTGGTGCCGCGGGCGGCCGACCCGCCAACCTCGGCGGCGCTGCCCGTGCCGGGGTAGCAGGGCCACTGGTGGGTGGACACGTAGAGGACGGCCGGCTCGTCCCAGAAGAGGTCCTGGGTGCCGTTGCCGTGGTGGACGTCCCAGTCCACGATCAGCACGCGCTGGCCGGCGTCCACCAGAGCGCTGGCTGCAACGGCCACGTTGTTGAGCAGGCAGAAGCCCATGGCCCGGTCGGCGGGGGCGTGGTGGCCGGGTGGACGGGCGGGGACGAACACCGGCGCCTGGTAGGTGCCGGCGGCCTCGATGGCCACGAGCCCGGCTCCGGCGGCCATCCTGGCATCCTCCCAGGACGAGGGCCCGGCGTAGGTGTCCGCGTCGATGGCGCCGCCACCGGCGGCGCTGAATTGCTGGAGGCGCTGCAGGTGGGCCGGGGTGTGCACCCGCACCAGGCGCTCAGCCGGTGCCGGCGTGGCCTCCACGACGACGAGGTCGGTGCCGAGGTCGAGGTCGTCGACGCCCCGCATGGCCGCACCTATCCGGGCCGGCCGCTCGGGGTGCCCCGGGTGGCTGTGGTCGCCCGCTTCGAGTGGCTCGACGACGATCAGCACGGGAGGGGCTCCTGACGGTTCGGCCCCGCGGTCACGGCGTGGGATTCTGCACGGAGAACCAGTCCCGTGCCTCGAGGTAGGGGGAGAAGGCGGTGGCGATGGCGTCGATGTCCGCGGCCGACTTCGGCCGCTGCACCTCGTAGACCCGCGGGAACTCCAGCCAGCCGATGGTGAGATCCCACAGGCGCAGGGCGGCCGCACCATCGGGCGGGTCCACGAGAACCGGTCCGAAGAGCATCTGGTCGTCGTCGAAGACCAGGGTCGGCACGCCGAACGCGCCGCGTGACGCGACGCGGTCGTGCTCGGCCTTCACCTCGTCCCCCGTGGTGGGGTCGCCGATGGCCTGGGCCACCAGGCCCGGGTCGAGCCCCATCTCGACCAGGAGCTCCTCGGCCACCTCGGCTCGGTGCGGCTTGCGTCCCTCCTCGTGGAGGGCCTTGCCCGCTGCGGCGTACCAGCGGTCGAGGAGCGACATGTCCTGGCGTCGAAGCAGGGCGCCGATGCGCATCATCGACCACCCGTAGGACCACTCCCGCTCCCAGGGGTGCTTCTTGCCCTCCTGGCGGTTGATCTCCTC
>CAZULR010000319.1:0-3695 GCA_964621235.1 uncultured Acidimicrobiaceae bacterium | reverse complement strand
GCCGGGCCAACGAGCTGTACATCCGGGGCGGCTACAACGTCTACCCGGCCGAGGTGGAAGGGGCGCTCGGCGACTATCCGGGCATCGAGCAGGTGGCCGTGGTCGGCATGCCCGACCCCGTCCTCGGCGAGGTGGGCGTGGCGTTCGTGGTGCCGGTGACCGGGAACGCCCCGGACCCCGCCGAGTTGCTGGCCGGCCTCCGGGACGCCGCCCGGGCGACGCTGGCCGACTACAAGGCACCGGATCGGGTGGTGGTCCTGGACCGTCTCCCCCTGACGTCGATGATGAAGGTAGACAAGAGGGCCCTGGCCGACCAGGCCGCCCAGGAGACGAACGGAGTTCACGCGCGATGACCGGCAACTCGACCCCCGCCAGCGGAGGCGTCACCGACGATCCGATCCGGATCGGCACCCTGCTCTACACCCTGGTCGAGCCCCACCGGGGCCACGAGGTGGCCTACAACCGCTGGTACGAGCGGGACCACTTCTATGCCGGCTGTCAGATCGGCGCCTATAACTTCGCCGGCGCCCGCTTCGTGTCGACCGCTCCGCTGAAGGGCCTCCGCTATCCGACCGGCGAGGGCGCGCTGGTGGCCGACCCCTCCGTCGGCAGCTACCTCGGCCTCTACTACGTACTCGACCGCCACCACGACGAGTGGAACCGGTGGGCCGTCGACCAGGTCAACGCCCTGCACGCGGCCGGGCGGATGTTCGAGGAGCGCGACCACGTCCACACCGGGCTCTACCGGTTCGAGTGGGAGCACCGTCGCGACGCCGACGGTGTGCCCGCCGAGCTCACCCTCGACCACCGGTTCGCCGGGATGGTCTCGGTCCACCTCGAGCCGGCGCCCGGCACGACGGGTGCCGCACTCGGTGCCTGGGTGCGCGACACCTACCTGCCCGGAGTGACCGGGGGCTCTCCGGTGGCGAGCGTGCTCGGCTTCAGCCCACTCCCGCTGCTGGCCGACGCCCCGGGCGACGTCCCGCGTGACGAGAAGGTGGACGACCGGGTACTCCTGCTCTGCTTCGTCGACGAGGACCCGACGGCCAGCTTCGATGCCGTGTTCGGGCCACTCGGCACGGCGGCCGAGGCGGCCGGTGTCGGCCGCGTCCAGTGGGCCTCACCGTTCGTCGGCACCGTGCCCGGCACCGACACCTACACCGATCAGTTGTGGGCCGACCGGTAGGCACGGCCGCGGACGCACGACGACCACTACCCGCAGGACCCCCGGCCACCGGCCGGCGACATCAGGAGCGAGGACGAGCATGGACGATGAGGCCAGGAGTCGGATGGAGGAGCGGGCGGGGGCCCGGGGCTGGCTCTTCGCCCCGACGCTGTGGGACCTGATCGAGGCGCGTGCCGCGGCCTCACCGGATGCCGTCCTGGCCCGTGAGGACACCGGACGCGAGTTGACCTACGCCGGCTACCGGGACGCCTGTCTGCGGGCCGCGGCCGGTCTGTACGCCGATCACGGGGTCCGGGCCGGCACCAGTGTTAGCTGGGAGCTCCCCACGTGGAACGAGTCACTCGTGCTGGTCGGCGCCCTCTGCCGCCTCGGGGCCCGCCAGAACCCGCTCATCCCGATCTACCGCCACCGCGAGGTCGGCTTCATCGTGACCCAGAGCGGGGCGTCGCTGCTGATCGTCCCCACCGTCTACCGCGGCTTCGACTTCGAGGACATGGCCCATGAGCTGGCGGCGGACCGACCCGGACTCGAGGTCCTGGTCGTCGACCGTGACCTGCCCGACGGCGACCCATCGGGGCTGCCCCCCGTCGAGCCCGCACCGCCCTCGGCCGCTGACGCGCCGGTGCGTTGGCTCTTCTACACGTCGGGCACGACGGCCGACCCCAAGGGCGCGACCCACACCGACCTGACGGTCGCCGCCTCGGCGCTGGCCATGGCCGAGTGCCTCGACATGCGTGCCGACGACGTGTCCGCGCTCGTCTTCCCGTTCACCCACATCGGCGGCATCGGCTGGCTGATCGCCGCGCTGATGACCGGCTGCACCCTGCTGACCACCGAGGCGTTCGACCCGACCGGAACGCCGGCGTTCCTGGCCGCCAACGGGGTGACCCTGGCCGGATCGGGCACGCCGTTCCACCTCGCCTATCTGGCCGCGCAGCGGGCCGCCGCCGATCGCCCGCTCTTCCCGCACGTGCGCAGCTATCCCGGTGGCGGCGCGCCGAAGCCGCCGCAACTGCACCACGACCTGAAGGCCGAGCTCGGTGGGGTCGGGATCGTCTCGGGCTACGGCCTGACCGAGGCGCCGATCGTGGTGATGGCCACGACGGAGGACCCCGACCAGAAGCTGGCCGACACGGAGGGGCGGCCCACCCCGGGCGTCGAGCTCATCGTGGTGGCCCTCGACGGGTCGCGTGCCGCGCCGGGCCAGGAGGGCGAGATCCGACTGAAGGGTCCCCAGGTGATCCGGGGATACCTCGACCCGTCCCTCGACGCCGATGCGTTCGACGACCAGGGCTACTTCCGCAGCGGCGACCTCGGCATCGTCGACGACGAGGGGTACGTCACCATCACCGGACGGCTCAAGGACGTCATCATCCGCCACGGGGAGAACATCTCCGCCAAGGAGGTCGAGGACCTGCTCTACGAGCACCCCGCCGTGGCCGATGTGGCCGTCATCGGGCTGCCCGACCCGAAGACGGGTGAGCGGGCCTGTGCAGTGGTGGCGGTGGCCGACGGACAGGCGTTCGACTTCGCCGAGATGGCCGGGTACCTGCGCGCCAAGGGGCTCCGGGTCAACGCCGTCCCCGAGCAGCTCGAGCTGGTCGACGCCGTGCCCCGGAACCCTGCGGGCAAGATCCTGAAACAGAGCCTGCGCGACAGGTTCGCACCGGGCGCGGTTGATGCAGCACCCACGCAGGCGCCACCGACCACAGGGGAGAAGGCATGAGCCCGGTAGCCAGCAACAGGATCACGCTCGGACAGGGCGGCGAGCAGCACGATGCCGCCGACGCGCTCCTCGCCGCCTTCCTCGTGAAGCGGTTCGAGGGGAAGGTGGCCATCGTGACCGGCGCCGGCTCGGGCATCGGCCGGGGCACGGCCCGGCGCCTGGCCGCGGAAGGGGCGTCGGTCGCCGCGCTCGACGTCATGGGAGACGCGGTCGCGGACACCGTGGCCGGCATCACCGCCGAGGGCGGGACCGCGGTGGCCTACACCTGTGACGTCACCTCCGAGGAGTCGGTCACGTCGACGGTGGGGGCGATCGTCTCCGGCCAGGGGGCCCCGACCGTGGTGTGCAACGTGGCCGGTATCGGTGGCTTCTTCAACTCCCACGACATGCCGTTCGACCGCTGGCAGAGGATCCTGGCCGTCAACCTGACGGGTCCGTTCCTCGTCTGCCGAGCTGCGCTGCCGCACCTGCTCGAGAACGGCGGCGCCATCGTCAACGTGTGCTCGAACACGGCGCTCATGGGACAGGCCTACTCGGCCGCCTACTGCGCCTCCAAGGGCGGGCTGCTCATGTTCACCAAGGCCCTGGCCGCCGAGTACCTCGACCGAGGGGTGCGGGCCAACGTGGTCGCCCCCGGCGGCACGGACACGCCGCTGCTCGGCTCGTTCGACCTCCCCGAGGGCGCCGACCCGAAACAGCTGACCAAGATCATGAGCCCGATGGGCTTCTCGACGCCGGCCGAGATCGCCGCCTCCATCGCCTTCCTGGCCTCCGACGAGTCCT
>CAZULR010000318.1:0-3727 GCA_964621235.1 uncultured Acidimicrobiaceae bacterium | reverse complement strand
AGCTCGAGCGCATGAGCGAGCAGAACCCCGAGCACGGCTGGATCCGCACGTGGCTGGACACCGTGTTCGAGTTGCCGTGGGGTGAGGAGTCCGAGGATCGCCTGGACATCACCGAGGCGGCGCGTATCCTCGACGAGGACCACGACGGACTGGCCGATGTGAAGGACCGGATCCTGGAGCACCTGTCGGTCCGCAAGCTTCAGGCCGAACGGGGTCTGGTCCCGCTCGGCGGCCGCGGTGGTGGTGCGATCCTGGCCCTGGTGGGTCCCCCGGGCGTGGGCAAGACCTCGCTCGGCGAGTCGGTGGCGCGCGCCCTCGGGCGCTCGTTCGTCCGGGTGGCACTGGGCGGCGTCCGCGACGAGGCCGAGATCCGCGGCCACCGCCGCACCTACGTGGGCGCCCAGCCGGGTCGCCTCGTGCGGGCCCTGCGTGAGGCCGGGACCATGAACCCCGTGGTGCTGCTCGACGAGGTGGACAAGCTGGGCGCCGACTACCGGGGCGACCCGTCGTCGGCCCTGCTCGAGGTGCTCGACCCCGCGCAGAACCACACCTTCCGCGACCACTACCTCGAGGTCGAGCTCGACCTGTCCAAGGTCCTGTTCCTGGCCACGGCCAACATGATCGACACCATCCCCGGGCCGCTGCTGGACCGGATGGAGGTCATCCGCCTGGACGGCTACACCGAGGAGGAGAAGGTCGCCATCGCCGGCCACCACCTGGTCGGGCGCCAGCGGGCACGGGCCGCACTGGGTGTGGGGGACGTGAGCGTCACCGATGACGCGCTGCGCACCATCGTGGGCGACTACACCCGTGAGGCGGGCGTGCGATCGCTCGAACGTGAGCTGGGTCGCCTGATGCGGAAGGTGGCGTCCAGCATCGCGTCGGACCCGGCGGTCGCCCCGGTCGACGTCGACGTCGATGACGTGCGTGGCTGGCTGGGCCGTCCCCGCTACTTCTTCGAGTCGGCGGACCGGACCGCGGTCCCGGGCGTGGCCACGGGTCTCGCCGTGACCGGCGTGGGTGGCGACGTGCTCTACGTCGAGGCATCGGTGATGGACGGCCCCGAGGGCCTGACGCTGACGGGCCAGCTCGGCGACGTCATGAAGGAGTCGGCGGAGATCGCTCTGTCCTACGTCCGCTCCCACGCCGCCGACCTCGGCATCGACCGGGGAGCGTTCGTCGGCAGGCGCTTCCACCTGCACGTGCCGGCCGGCGCCATCCCCAAGGACGGCCCGTCGGCCGGGGTGACGATGACATCGGCACTGGTCAGCCTGCTGCGCGACGTGCCCGTCCGCTCGGTGGTCGGCATGACCGGCGAGGTCACCCTGCAGGGGCGCGTCCTCCCCATCGGCGGGGTGCGCCAGAAGGTGCTGGCCGCCCACCGGGCCGGTCTGACGACAGTCGTGCTGCCGGCCCGCAACGGGCCCGACCTCGAGGACGTGCCCGAGGCCGTGCGCGACCAGATGACCTTCCACCTGGCCGCCGACATCTCCGAGGTGCTGGACGTGGCCCTGGCCGACGTCGACGGGGCGGCCGCCGACGTCGGGGACCCGGCCGCGGGCCTGGCCGCCTGACCCGGTCGAGCGGCCAGGCCTCAGTCCGTCGCGCTCACTGGCCGAGCAGTGTGGTCACCTGGGCGAGATCGAAGTAGTCACGCCAGGCGCAGATCCTTCCGTCCCGGAGTTCGAACGTGCCCATGACGGGGAGTGCGGCCGAGTGCTCGCCCAACGTCAGGGTGTCGACACGCTCGGTCAGGACGACGTCGTCACGGACGGCCAGGTGCACGATGTCGACGGTCGTTCCGCTGAACATGCCGAAGAACCCGTCGAGGAACGCGAGGGTCGCCTCCCGTCCCACCGCCGGGTCGACGGGGATGTTGTGGTAGATGACGTCGTCGGTCAGGTAGGGCGCCAGCCGTGCGCTGTCGTGGGTCTCGAGCGCAGCCAGGCAGGCCCGCACCGTCTGCTCGGCCTCCGCTTCGTGCGCCACGATGGTCCTCCTCGGTAGACGGCCTCAGAAGGCTAGCCAACACGTCGGCGTGTGGCCCGGCCTCCTTGCGATGCGAGCCGGCCGGCGTCGTCAGGGCTGCCGCAGGTTCGCCTCCGCCCACTGGGTCAGCTGTTGGAGGATCGGCAGTAGCGCCTCCCCCGCGGGGGCGAGCGAGTAGCTGACACCCGGAGGCCGGCTGTCGGTGACCACGCGCTGGACGAGCCCGCCCTCCGTCAGCTCGGTCAGCCGGTCGGACAGCACGGAGTCGGTGATGGTCCCGACGCCCCGGCGGAGCTCCGCGAATCCGGCCGGACCCGTGCTGAGGGTCCCGAGGATCACGCCGTTCCACCGCTTGCCGAGGAAGTCGAACGCGCGGGCAAGGCCCGCCTCGCAGCGGTGGGCGGTGTGGTCCGCACCCTCGATGCTCTCCACGCCGGTCACGCCGCCATCCTATCCCGCTATGTGCTCGGAGTTCCCATTGTACTAGTATTTACAGAGCAACTAGTGGTGTACGCACCGAGCACCGGAAGGTCGTGATCATGTCGCTGTTCCGTCTGGACGCCAGCATCCGCGTCGAAGGATCCCGCAGCCGGGCCCTCGCCGACCTCGTCGAGCACGAATGGCGCGGCGCCCACCCCGACGCCCCGGTGACCCGGCGGCACATCGGCGTCGAGCCGGTGCCGGCGACGTCGTGGGCGACGGCCGTCCAGGCCGCGTCGACGCCCGAGTCGGAGCGGACCGACGAGCAGCGTGCCGCCACGGCGGCCGCGGCGCGTGAGGCGGACCTGCTGACCGACGCCGACGCGGCGCTGTTCGCCGTTCCGCTCTACAACTTCGGGGTCTCCCAGCACTTCAAGGCGTGGGTCGACCTGGTCGTCACCGACCCGCGGATGGGTGCCGGGGTCGAACCGGCGACGGCCGGCACGCCCGCGGTCCTGGTCGCCGTCCGCGGCGGGAGTTACGCCGCCGGCACGCCGCGCGAGGGGTGGGACCACGCCACGGGGTGGATGCGCCGGATCCTCGAGGACGTCTGGAAGTTCGATCTCCGCGTCGTCGAGGAGGAGTTCACCCTCGTCGGGGTCAACCCCGCGCTCGACGCCTTCGAGGACGTGGCCCGGGGACTGCGCCAGCGCGCCGAGGTGGTGGCCCGTGAGCACGGACGGGACCTCGGCCTGGTGACGGCGGGCTGACGGGTCTCCGGCCCGACCTACTGCTGGTAGCCCTCGACCACGCCGGGGGGTCGGACCGCCACCTCGTCGGGGTCGAGGCCGGCGTCGCGTCGGGCCCGCCGCTGGCGGAGCAGGTCCCAACACTGGTCGAGTGCCACCTCGATGCCGCGCCGTCGCTCCTGCTCCTCGTCCGTGAGGCCGTCCGCCCCCTCGGCTCGCTCGAGGCGGTGCTCCTCCTCCGCGAGCCGGTTAATCCGGTCGACGAGTTCGTGGTCGTCCATGCCTTGCCTCCAGGAGTGGTCGTTCCTACGGTGCGGTGCTCCCGCCGGATTGCGCCTGCCGACGCAGGCCCTCGAGTGCGATGTTGAGGATCCGGGGGATCTGCCCCTCGCCGGTCGCCGGCATCTTGGAGATGCCCGCCACCAGCATCACGACGTCATCGATCGACACGTCGGTGCGCACGTCACCGGAGTCCTGGGCCCGGACCAGCAGTCGGTCGCCGGCCGCGTAGAACGCGGTGCGGCAGCCGCGGAACACGTCGGCGTCGCGTCCGAGGTGGTTGAAGAGTT
>CAZULR010000317.1:0-3733 GCA_964621235.1 uncultured Acidimicrobiaceae bacterium | reverse complement strand
CGGGCGGCGAGCACGTAGGTGACCGACCGCGTGGCCTCCTCGTCGATCTGGGCCCAGGCGGCGTCGGTGACGGGTGCGAGGTCACGCAGCAAGTGGTTCATGGGTGTGTCCTGCCTTCGCTTCGTAGAGGTCCGATGCCGAGGCTACCGTCGGCCCCCCGGACCGCGGCCAGCGGATTGGGATCCGGTGCCGCCACCCGCCGCAGGGTGTTGCGGTCGATGTGGGAGAACGGCTCGTCACGGCCCGGGATGTCGAGCACCCCTTCCTCCTCGTAGCTCCAGGTGCCGTCCGGGTGGACGGTCACCTGCATCCGGTAGCTCAGGGTGCGGAAGTTCCGGTCCAGGAACGGGTTGGACAGGATGCCGTAGACCTCCGACCCCACTGCGGCACGGACTTCGAATTCGGTGGCGTCCGGCGCGGCTGTGCCTCCGGCCAGCAGCACCTGGCCCCGAGGGATCCCGAGCGTCAGGGTCACGGTGCCGGTCGCCGGCTCCCAGAGCCAGTAGCCGACCTGGTCGTGGAAGGTCTCGACCTCACCCGGCTTGACGATGTGGGTGTGGTACCGGAGCCCGAAGAACAGCTGGGGGCCGTTGGTCTGGCGGTCGATGGGTTGGAGCTCGTAGCGCTCCACGAAGGTGTTGGCCTCGGTGCCCTCGGCGACCGGATGCTCGTCGGCCCCGAGGGCGCTCTCCCAGACACCGGCCATCGGCGCGAGGGGACCGAGATTGGCGAGCGTGTCCGGATCGCCGTCGGGCTCGGTGTAGATGTCGGGGCCGTAGACGTTCTCCGCCGGCTCGGCTGCCATGGCTCACGGTCCTCTCGTCACATCAGTTCGGGCTGATCCTACCGGTCGGCCGGATGCACCCGAAGCCGTGGATCCAGGGGTCAGGCGTCCCCGACGAGCCCAACGAGCAGGTCGTCGACGCGACGCTCGATCTCGTCGGCGATCACCCGGACCTCCTCGACGCTGCGACCCGCGGGATCGGGAAGCTCCCAGTCCAGGTAGCGCTTGCCGGGATAGACGGGGCAGGCGTCGCCGCAGCCCATGGTGACGATGACGTCGGATCCGAGGGCCATGGCGTCGTCGAGGCGCTTAGGCGCCGCGCCGCTGATGTCGATGCCGCGTTCGGCCAGTACCGCCACCACTGCGGGGTTGAGCGTCTCGCCCGGGGCCGAGCCCGCCGAGTGGACGACCACCCGGTCGCCCGCGGCGCGCTCGAGGAACGCCGCGGCCATCTGGGACCGGCCGGCGTTGTGGACACAGAGGAAGAGCACCTCGGGGACGTCGGCGGTCATGGTGTCGGTCCTTCCTGGTGTGCCGGCCCTTCGGGGCGTGGGTCCCGGCCGGTCTCCGGGTCGTCGAGGCCGCGCAGGTGGGGGACGATGATGTCGGCGGACTCCGCCGGTGTCAGACCGGGATAGAGGACCTTGACCACGACGACGGCCAGCGCCGCGCCGACGACCTGGGCGCCCACGAACGGCAGGACGGAGCTCGGGGCGATGCCGGCGAACGTGTCCGAGAGTGTGCGGCCGACGGTGATCGCCGGGTTGGCGAAGCTCGTGGACGAGGTGAAGAAGTAGGCGGCGGCGATGTAGGCACCGACCGCCGCCGGTGTGTAGCGCCCCTTGCCGCTCCGGGCCAGGGCGAAGATGACCAGCAGGAGGCCCAGGGTGGCGATGGCCTCGGACAGCAGGTGCGGTCCCGTGGCTCGGTCGTGGGTCGAGATCGACACCGCCCGGAGCGAGAACATCACGTTGGCCACGACGGCGCCCGTCATGCAGCCGGCCACCTGGGCGGGCAGGTAGGCCGCCGCGTCCCGCCACGTGATCCCTCCGAAGGCCGCGTCGACGAACGAGACCACCGGGTTGAAGTGGGCACCCGACAGCGAGCCGAAGATCAGGATGATGGCGAACAGCCCGGCTCCGGTCACCAGGGCGTTCTGCAGGAGCTCGAGGCCGGCGGCGCCGGGGGAGAGCTGCTGTGCGGCGATCCCCGAACCGATCACGATGAGGGCCAGGAAGGCACTCCCGAGGTACTCGGCGGCCAGTCGGCGCCACAGGACGACGTCACGCGGGCCGGAGGGCACGGGCCGGCCGTTCAACAGCAGCCGGGCCCGGCCGCGGCCGGTGGGCAGCAGGCTCCGTCACCGTCGAGTCCGCTCGACGGGTCGGCGTCGGCCAGCACGGTGTAGACCTCCCACCGCGCCCGGTCGGGCCCGGCGACCCAGACCTTGTCCTGGACGGCGTAGCAGCACGTGGTGCCCTCTTCGACGTCCGTGGCGATGCCGGCGGCGGCCAGCGCGGTCGTGGCGGCGGCCACCTCGTCCGTCGACGCCACCTCGATGCCCAGGTGGTTGACCGTCCCCGGCGTCCCTCCCTCGATG
Source organism: uncultured Acidimicrobiaceae bacterium (assembly GCA_964621235.1). Classification (GTDB taxonomy): domain Bacteria; phylum Actinomycetota; class Acidimicrobiia; order Acidimicrobiales; family RAAP-2; genus Bog-756. The sequence continues at coordinate 1,349 of CAZULR010000317.1, read as the reverse complement.
AGCACCAGCTTGAGCGGGGGATCGGCCACGGCGAAGTTGGCGTACCCGGGCCGCACCTTGGCGGGGCCGACACCGAAGAGCGCCGAGTAGAAGCTGACCGCGGTGTCGAGGTCGGACACGTTGAGGGCGAGTTGCACACGCGACATCGGCACTCCTTGTACATTGACGACTATCGATGTCACTATGGAACATACATCGATCACTGTCAATCCCATGAGGAGGAGGCGCCAGATGACCGACGAGCTCGAGACGACCGGGGCGCTGTGCTGCCCGCCCCTGGCCGAGGAGCCGCTGGACGCCGAGGCGGCTGCCCGGTTGGCCACGGTGCTCGGCGCATTGGCGGACCCGGTGCGCCTGCGGATCTTCTCGATCATCGCCAGTCAGGGGGAGACGTGCAGCTGCAACCTGGAGGGTCCGCTCGCCAGAAGCCAGCCGACCATCTCCCACCACACCTCCCGGCTGGCCGCCGCCGGTCTGATCACCGGGGAGCGACGAGGACGGTGGATGTGGTGGCGGGTCGTGCCCGAGCAGGTGCAGGCGATCACGACCGCGCTACGGGTCCCGGGAGCCCACGGAGTCGCCACTCCGGTCTAGCGGGACCACCCCGCCGACGCGGATCCCCGTCGCCCACGGGGGCCCGGGGTCGGTGGAGTGGTGGATGGGAGCCGGTGGGTTGGTGGATGGGGCCCACCCCGGGTACCTCAGCCGAAGACCGGCGGCACCCCGCTGTCCGGCGCATTGATCATCGACCTGATCATGTCGGCGAACCCGCCGCCGGCCACGTAGACCGTGTGCTCGATCCGACGGGAGATCCGCCACCCGTCGTCGGAACGCACGTAGGCGTCGTCGTAGACGGCCCCGACGTCGAACAGTTCGGCGTGCCCCTTCCAGTCGACACCGTTGCGGTTGAACACGTGGACCCTCCCGACCGCGGCGTCCGGGTCGATGAACCGGACCAGGTGGGTGGAGGTGGTGTGGAGGCAGAAGGTGAACACGGACATGGCTCCGGGCATCCACGCCGCCACCTCGGCCGGCGTGCCGGCCACGCCCCCGGCCCGGGTGTAGTCCACGTGGCCGTCCGGCGTGAAGAGTGCCTCCCACCGCGCCCAGTCACGGTCGTCGACGGCATAGGCGTAGGCCGTGGCCAGGTCCTCGATGGCCAGCCGGTCGGCCACCTGCTCCAGTGGCAGTGCGGCACCGTCGGGGCCGAGGTCCTGGTGGGCGTGCATGGGATCCTCCGTGCCCGGGCCGGACGAAGACGCGTCCCGGGCCGTCCGGTCAGTCGTAGATCATAACGCCGCGGATGTTGCGCCCCTCGAGCATGTCGGTGTAGCCGTCGTTCACCCCGT
>CAZULR010000316.1:0-3742 GCA_964621235.1 uncultured Acidimicrobiaceae bacterium | reverse complement strand
CCCGTCCTCGTCCTCGCAGCGTGCGGTTCGTCCGGCTCCTCGTCGGGGTCCGGGCCAGCTGCCGCCCTGGCCCGCGTCCACCAGGCGGTGGCCCGCACCGGGGCCGCCGGCACGGCGCACCTCGTCGAGTCGACGGAGACGCAGTCGACGACCGGGGGCACGACGACGGAGCCGTCCAGCGCGGACTCGCTGACCGTTATCGGTGACCTCGCCTTTGCCGGACCCGACGCATCGCTGACCACGACGAGCCGGTCGACGCTGCCGTCTTCGTCCCTCGGCGCCGGCCCGGCCACGCCGTCGCGCTCGACCACCACCTCGTCCGTGTCGGTCTGGCTCGGTCCGCACCTCTACCAGCGGGTGCCACCGGAGCCCGTCTGGACCGAGCTGCCGGTGCGGGCACCCTTCAACTACCTGGGCGTCGTCCCCACCGGGTTCCTCGAGACCGCGCCGGGCCCGGTGACCGACGCCGGGCACCGGGAGATCGACGGACAGGAGACGACCGGGTACCTCGTCCCGGTGCCGTCATCGGAGCACGACGTCTCCCTGTCCGACCCGCACAACCGTCCGTACACGGATCGGTTCACCACCGCCCCCTTCACACTCGCCGTCTGGCTCGACGGTGCCGGCCGGATCGTCCGTGCCTCGGGCACCGAGGTCGTCACCTCGACCCGGCCGGAGGGGACGGCACGCCAGACGACGATCGTGACCCTTTCCGCCTTCGGGGAGCCTGTGCACATCGTCGCCCCGACGTTCACGCAGCCGGGCTGACGCCCCCGCCGACGACCGCAGTACGGTCTGGGCCATGGGTCCCGTGTTCTACGCCATGCTCCAGAAGTACTGGCTGACCCTGATCGGCATCGCCCTGCTCGTGGTGACCCTCTTCCTCCCCCACGATGCCACCCGCAATTGGCTCATCCTGGTCGCCTTCCTGCTCGTGGTCGCCCAGACCGTGCTGAACGGGATCCGCGCCCGACGGGGCGGCGCGGCCCCCGGCTCGACGCCTCCCGACGCCTGATCCGCACGACCGGGACGCGCGGCCGGTCCGAACGAGCCGACGGCACCTACCCCAGGGACCGGTCCAGGAGGCCGACGACCAGTCCGGGCGCGGCGTCGATGGCCTCGTGTCCGAGCCCGGGGAGGAGGGTGACCTCGTCACCCGGCACGATGGCCGACCCCGTCACGTCCGCACCCGGCAGCGCCCGTCCCTCCCGGGGGAGGGTGGCCGCCAGGACGACCAGGAGGTCGTAGGCGGGGGTGCCGCCCGCAGGGCATCGACCTGCCCCTCGCTCAGACCGATGATCTCCATCAGGAACGCCACCATCGCCCGCCCGGCCCAGCCCTCGTCGACCCAGGCCGTGAGCCGGTCGACGAACTCCGGTGTGGCCGTCTCCGGGCCGGGCGGCTCGTAGAGGATGAGGCGACCGAAGGGCGGTGCGTGGCGGGCCGCGCCGAGGGTGCAGGTCGCCCCGTAGCTGTGGGCGAACACGTCGACCGGGCGGCCCGACGACTCGGCGAGTGCCCGCACCACGGCCGCCACGTCCCCGCACTCGTCCTCGATGGCGTACCCGGCCCCGTCGCCGCTCGTGCCGCGTGCGCGGCGGTCCATGGCCGTCACCCGTCGGTGGTCGTCCAGCAGGTCCCACAGCGGTGCCCACCGCTCGATCTGTCCGACGCCGCAGAGGACGAGGAGGAGTGGGGGCCCTCACCGGCGGTGAGCAGCCCGATGGGCACCCCGTCGCTGCCGGTCACCTCGTGACGCGAGCCGTCCATGGCGCTCCCTCCCGTGGGTCGTCCCAGACAAGGTCACGTGACGAACCCATGGGCACCGGGGAGCCCGGAACCGGCCGGTCGGGCGGTGCGCCGGGATCCCGTCAGGCCGGGACCGACACCGGCGTTCCGACGGACAGGGTGAAGGAGCATTCGCCGGAGGCGCTACCCGACACCACGTTGGGCGACGCCAGCGAGTCCCCATACTGGACGGCCGGGGAGTTGCCCTTGCACTTGATGTTCCCACCGACGGCGTTCGCCAACGCCTCGTTGGCGTCGGGGTCGGAGAAGAGGTTGTGGGAGTCGGTCATGTCACCGGTCACCGTGTTGCGGAGCGCCCCGATCCAGCAGGTCTGGACATGGGCGATCCTGAGGTTGCCCCCGATCGTGTTGTCCTCGTAGTCACTGAACACCCCGTTGCCCATGGCGGCGAACAGGCCGGGCGGCGTCTTGATGCACGTCGCCGGTGCGCCTCCCGACGCCGGGGTCACACCCCCACCACCCCACGTCTGGGTCACGCTGCCGCCGAACGTGGCGGCGTGCACCACGACGCCGAGCGCGTCGGTGGCGATCAGGCTTCCGTCGATGTGGTCGCTGCCCGTAAGCGTGCCGTTCGGGTCGTCGCTGCATCCCATGTGGACGGGCTCGCAGCCCATGACCAACGTGGCGCCGGCGCCGACCACGAGGTCGCCCGTCACGGTGAGGCTGCTCCGTCCGGTGCCCTTCACGTCGTTGTTGGCGAAGGTGGCGTCCACGGTGGCGCCGGCGCCGACGGTGAGGTCCCCGTCGACGACCGCAGCGCCATCGTTCACGTCGCAGTAGCCCGACACGAGCACACCGTTCGGGTACGTGCCGAACAGGTGGCCCGGCAACTTCTTGGTGCCGGTGCACGTCGCCGGAGTCCCGGAGGCCCGAGCAGCCGCGGCGCCGGCCGGGCCGGCGGCCGCTGCTCCGATCACCAGGACCAGGCAGCCGGCACCGGCCCATCGCATGACCCATCGTCCAACCATCGCCCCTGCCCCTTCAGTCGTGTCGCGTCGCCGATGCCCCGTGCCCGGTTCTCCGACCCAGGTCACACCGTACGGACCGGCGGTGGTGGTGGTCAACCGTCGCGCGATATTGCACCTCAATGCGCGCGTGCGGTGTGCGGCCCACCATTGTGTGTGGCCGCCGCCGTCCAGCACCGGGGAGCCGGTCCGGAGGGCTCCGGTCAGGCGGAAGGGGCGACGGAGGCATCCACGGCCTCCAGGCGGACCTGCGCACGGCGCAGGGCGGCCTCGGCGGCGGCCAGCTCGGGGTCGACCTCCTCGCCCTCGGCCGGTGCCCGGTTGGGGGCTCCGCCGAGCTCGACCAGACGGGCCTCGGCCGTCTCGAGGGCTGCACGGGCCCGGTCGACGTCGATCTCCTCGGCCAGCTCGGCCACGCCGATCAGCAGGGTCACCCGCGTACCGGTCACGCCGTCATCCTCGGCGTCGAGGGCCACCCCCTGCTCCACCTGGGTGAAGCCACCGTGGACGGCGACACGGACCTCGTCGGCCTCCGGCCGGACCACACGGACCACGCCGGGCTGGACGGTGCCCACCAGCGGCGTGTGGCCGGCCAGGAACGTCACGTCACCCTCGCCCGTGCGGAGGATCACCTCGGAGGCCATCCCCGTGAGCAGGATGCGCTCCGGGGTGACCAGGTTGATCTGGAAGAGCGAGTCGTCAGCCACGGCCGTGCGCCCCGGTCAGCTGTTCGCCAGGTCGTGGGCCTTGGCCAGCACCGACTCGGCTCCGCCGACGTTGAAGAACGCCTGCTCGGGGACGTCGTCCAGGTCACCGTTGACCAGTGCCTCGAACGACTCGACCGTCTCCTCGACAGGCACGGTCACACCCTTCAGGCCGGTGAACACCTCGCCCACGTTGAACGGCTGGGACAGGAAGCGCTGGACCTTGCGGGCCCGGGACACGGTCACCCGGTCCTCCTCGGACAG
>CAZULR010000315.1:0-3744 GCA_964621235.1 uncultured Acidimicrobiaceae bacterium | reverse complement strand
CGACCCGGCGCGCCGAACGTCGTCCTGGTGGTGCTCGACGACGTCGGCTTCGCCCAGCTCGGCTGCTTCGGGTCCGATCTCGAGACCCCGGTCCTCGACCGGCTGGCGCAGTCCGGACTCCAGTACACCAACTTCCACACCACGGCCCTGTGCTCGCCGACGCGCGCCTGCCTGCTGACCGGCCGCAACCACCACGCCAACGGCATGGGCCGGGTGGCCGAGCTCGCCACCGGCTTCCCCGGGTACGACGCCACCATCGCCCGGGCCAACGGGTTCCTGTCGGAGATGCTGGAGGAGCGCGGCTGGGCCACCTTCGCACTCGGCAAGTGGCACCTCACCCCCGAGAACGACAGCCACCTGGCCGCCTCGCGCCGCAGCTGGCCGCTCGGCCGGGGCTTCGAGCGCTTCTACGGGTTCCTCCAGGGGGAGACCCACCAGTTCGTCCCGGCCCTGGTGTCCGACAACCACCAGGTGTCCCCCCCGGCCACCCCCGAGGAGGGCTACCACCTCACCGAGGACCTGGTGGACCACGCCATCGACTGGATCGACGACCTGCGGGCGATCGACGTGGACAAGCCGTTCTTCCTCTACTTCTGCCCCGGGGCCTGCCACTCGCCCCATCAGGCCCCCGCTCCGTGGATCGAGCGCTACCGGGGCCGTTTCGACGCCGGGTGGGACGAGTGGCGGCGCGCGACCTTCGACCGCCAGCGGGAACGGGGCATCCTCCCCTCCGGGTGCGAGCTCTCGCCCCGGCCCGACTGGGTGCCGGCCTGGGACTCCCTCGCTCCCGACGAGCAGCGCCTCTACGCCCGGTACATGGAGGCCTTCGCCGGGTTCCTCTCGCACACCGACCACGAGCTGGGCCGCCTCGTGGAGTACCTCGAGCGGTCCGGCGACCTCGACAACACCGTGCTGGTGGTGCTGTCCGACAACGGGGCGAGCTCCGAGGGCGGTCCCACCGGGTCGGTCAACGACCTCCGGGCCTGGAACATGGCGCCCCGTTCGGTCGACGAGGGCGTGGCCCGGATCGACGAGATCGGTGGACCGCTCTGCCACAACAACTACCCGTGGGGCTGGACCGTGGCCGGCAACACCCCGTTCCGACGATGGAAGCGCGAGGTGCACGAAGGCGGCGTGGCTGACCCGATGATCGTGCACTGGCCGGCCGGAACCGACGGGACCGGGACCATGCGCCGCCAGTACGTCCACGCCATCGACGTACTGCCCACTCTTCTCGAGGTACTCGGTATCGACGCGCCCGCCGAGCTGGGCGGTGTGGCGCAGACGCCGGTCCACGGCGTCTCGTTCGCCGACAGCCTCACCGACGCGGCGGCACCCGACCACCACCACGTGCAGTACTACGAGATCTTCGGGTGCCGCGCGCTCTACGAGGACGGGTGGAAGGCCGTGACGTACCACCCGATCCAGGACACGTCGGTCGGTTTCGAGGAGGACGGGTGGGAGCTCTACCACGTGGCCGTCGACCCGTCGGAGTGCCACGACCTGGCCGACCAGGAGTCCGAGCGGCTCCGGATGCTCATCGACCGGTGGTGGGAGGAGGCGCGCAGGTACGGGGTCCTGCCGCTCGACAACCGGCCCTTCTCGGACCTGGTCTTCGGCCGGCCGGTGGCCGTCCCCCCGCGCCAGCGCTACGTCTACCGGAGGGACACCTCCGTGGTGCCCGAGCCGGTCGCCGTCAACGTGCGCAACCGCGAACACCGGATCCGGGCCACGGTGGACGTGCCCGATCGCGGACCCGGGGGCGACCCGGTCGAGGGCGTGATCCTGGCCCAGGGGTCCGGGCTCGGCGGCTGGAGCCTGTACGTGACCGAGGGCCGACTGGCCTACGTGCACAACTTCGTGGCCCTCGAGGAGCACCTGGTCGAGAGCCCCGAGCCTCTCACCCCCGGACGCCACCAGGTGGAGTTCCACTTCGAACGGACCGGCGAGCACCGGGGGGTCGGTCACTTGCTGGTCGACGGCACGGAGACCGCCCGGGTCGACATCCCCCGCTTCACCCTCACCCGGTTCTCGTTGACCGGTGCCGGGCTGACCTGCGGCTACAGCGACGGCCTCCCGGTGACGCGACGGTACGCCGCGCCGTTCCGCTTCACCGGTGGCATCGAGGAGGTCGTCGTCGAGGTCGACGGTCCACCGTGGGAGGACCCCGAGGCCGAGGCCGAGCACGCCATGTCCGTCCAATGAGCAGCCGACGCGCACGTGCGACGTGCGGAAGGAGCCGACACTGACCATGGCCCTCCTCCCCTCCGAGCAGCTCCACGCCATGGCCGAGGCCTTCGGCGACGAGACCGCCTACACCGTGGTCGACCACGGATCGATGACGTTCGCCGAGTGGGACGCCACCGCCACCCGGCTCGCCCGCGGTCTGGTGGGGGCCGGTGTCGCGCCGGGCGACCGGGTGGCCCTCCATCTGCAGGCGTCGAACGCGCTGCGGTGGATGTCCGTCTACGCCGCCGTCCACCGGGCGGGGGCGGTGGCCGTCCCGTGCAACCCACAACTCACCCGCCCCGAGGTGGCCCGGATGATGGCCCATTCGGGGACGGTCGTGGCGTTCGTCGAGCACGCGCTGCTCGACCGCCACGACCGGGCCGGGGCCACGAGGCTGGTCGACGTCCCCGGGGCCGGCTCCGATGTCGGCGGCGGTCCGGCAGCGGACGGTGTCACCGCCTGGGCGGACGTGCTGGACCCCGACGCCACCTACTTCCAGGTCCCCCGTGACCGGGGCGAGCTGGCCGACATCCTCTACACGTCCGGCACCACCGGCCATCCCAAGGCGGTGGCGGTGCGCCACGACAACTCGTCGCTTGTGCCCTTCCGCGATCCCACGTGGAGCGGCGGGTCCTGGCTGCACGCCAGCCCCCCCTACACGTTCGCCGGCATCGCCTTCGTCCTCACCCCGATGAAGCTGGGCCTGCGGGGCATCTACCTCGCCTCCTTCGACGCCGGCAGCTGGCTCGACACCGTCGAGCGCGAGCGCCCGGGATCGGTGTTCCTGGTGCCCGCCATGGCCACGCTGCTGCTGGAGCACCCACGGTTCGCCGACGCGGACCTCAGCTCGGTGCAGCTGTGCACGGTGGGGAGCGCGCCCCTCGCCCCCGCCGTCCTGGAGCAGCTCCAGGCCAAGCTGCCCGACGCCCTCGTCTCGAACAACTACGGCATGACCGAGGCCGGCTCCGTCTACTGCATGATGCCCCCGGGCGAGGCCGTTCGCCGGCCCGGTTCGGTGGGCAAGCCACTGCCCCCCGCCGAGATCGTCTGCGTGGACCAGGACGGCGCGCCGGTGCCGGCCGGCGAGGTCGGCGAGGTCCGCATGCGGATCCCGGGACGGCCGCGCGAGTACTACGGCGACCCCGAGGCCACGGCCCGCACCTGGGTCGACGGGTGGCTCCTGACCGGCGACCTCGGCCGGATCGACGAGGACGGCTACCTCTACATCGTGGGCCGGAGCAAGGACGTGATCATCCGGGGCGGCAACAACATCCATCCCACCGACGTCGAGCACGCGGTGGCCCTCCACCCCGCCGTCCACGAGGTGGCCGTGCTCGGTGTCCCCCATCCCGTGCTGGGGGAGGACGTGGTGGCCTGCGTCGTCCTGCGGCCCGGACACGAGGCCGACGGCGACGCCCTCCGCGACCACACCCTCGAGCACCTGGCCCGTTCGAAGGTGCCCCGCCGGTGGTACTTCGTCGACGCGCTCCCCCGCAACGCCACCGGCAAGGTGGT
>CAZULR010000314.1:0-3748 GCA_964621235.1 uncultured Acidimicrobiaceae bacterium | reverse complement strand
GGGCGATGCCCCACCCATCCGGCGGCAAGGGTCCCCGACCCGAAGCCCAGGTGCACCGGCTCGTCCAGAGGCATAGTTCGACCCTTCGGCCATTGCTTCTGAAACATCTGCTCGCCTTGTGACATGAACCAGGTAGAGGCCAAGTTGGGGGTGTGATGTCAGAGGCGGATGAACAGCGCTTCGGCGCGATCTACGAATCGACGCGCTCCAAGATCACTGCTTACGTTCTCCGTCGAGCAGCATCCCGGGAAGATGCCGCCGATGTCGTGGCTGACGTCTTCGAGATTGCCTGGCGGAAGCTGGACGAGATCCCCGGCAGTCCTGATGACGTTTTGTACCTGTACGTGACGGCCCGACACGTCCTCGCCAACCACAACAGGAGGCTTCGGCGAGGGGATGATCTGGCTGCCCGCATCGCCGATGGTCTAGCGGTGGTTGATCAGTCCGAGGAACCCACCGACGAAGACAGCCTCATCGCCCTCTCTTGCCTTCGGTCCCTCCCCGAAGGCGACCGAGAGCTGCTCATGCTGACGGCATGGGACGGATTGAGTGGAGCGGATGCGGGCCGTGTACTCGGGTGTTCGCCCACTGCAGCTCGGATTCGGCTGCATCGAGCACGTGCTCGGCTCAATGCCGAAATCAACCGAACGAATGCGCTTCAGAAACAAGCGAGAGCCGGCGGACATGAACAAGTTGACAGCGGCAATACCAGCCAGCTTGTCCCAGAGGAGGTCGTTGAGACATGAAAGACGCTGCCAACATCGGTGCACTGAATCCAGTCGAGAACTTTCGAGTCGACGTGGCCATGGCCGACCCGGTCTTCGACGAACTCCGACGGTCGATTGTCGAGAGTGAGGGCGATCGACGCAAAACGCTAATTGGCCCGACGACTCACCTGCACTCGGCCGTCCGACCCATCCGTCGAGCGTCGATGGCACTGGCTGCGGTCGCTGCGGCCCTTTTGCTGGTGGTCGGACTGCTGTCCGTAGGGGGCAGTGGGTCGAGTGAGCACACCAGGGTGTCGAGCCAAGCTCGTCATCGCCTCAGTGGTGGAACGCAGGCAACTTCTGCCAGCCTTAAGACGGGTACCTGGCGGATCCTGGATGCCTCGGTTGAGGGAACCTGGCAGCAGAACACTTCGGGCCCGCCTGTTGGCTACCTCACCTGTCCGACAGCCTCGATCTGCTACCAGATGAGCGGTAAGTATCCCTCCGCCTTGGCTGGTGCCCCCTTGCTTTCCGAGTCACTCTACGCAAGCGATGACTCGGGAACGACGTGGACCGCCTACCCAATGCCCAGCGGGTTCGCTCCGACGAGTCCGATCTCCTGCGGAGGTCCGAACAGCTGCGTCGCAGGCGGCACCTACGGTGGTGGCTCGGTCCTTGTGTCGACTCAGGATGGGGGCCACTCGTTCTCAATTTCTCCTCTGCCCGAACACGTAGGCAGCTTTGTCACAATCGATTGCACGGCGATCAATGTGTGTGCCGGTCTTGCCGCCAGCAGGCTGTACGTCGCTGGTAACAGTGATGCAACGTTCCTTTCCACGGCCGACGGCGGGAAAACCTTCACCGACAGTCCGATCATCCCCGGTGACTCAATGGAATCACTGTCATGTTCGTCGACCCTCGACTGCACGGCAGTCGGGTCCAGTGACTCGATGGGAGTGAATAATGTGATCGCCGGCGTCGTGGCAACAACCTCCGATGGCGGTCGCAGCTGGACGCCAAGGTCACTGCCGGCCGGCTTCGGAATCTCCCAGGGCTCGGAAATCTCGTGCGCTGATTCGAGCCATTGCTCCGTCACCGGGAACATCTCGATCGACGTACCCAATCCCCCACAGTGCTCGTCATTGCCAGGGTTCGCCGGATCAACTACGGCCACAACTCAACCACCGACTCCAAGTCAAGCGGTGCAAGCAATAGCTCAAGCCGAGTCACAGAAGGCGTCGGCCACCGCTCACAACTCCGCAACGTCGGGTGGCGGCTTCACGTGCACGCCGAACGGTTCAATCACAAGTGGTGACATCGCCTCGACAGTCGACGGCGGTCGCACGTGGACACCTGATCCACTGCCGAGCGAAATCGCACAGCCGAATTTCACAAGTATCTCGTGCCCAACTGCTAATGAATGTTGGGCGGCTGGTTCCGCAGCGGCCGCCAGCCAGGCTGGCACCTCGCACGACGAAGGCGGGCCGATTCTGCTCGGGACCACTAACGGCGGATCGTCCTGGTTGCCGGTCAGATTCACTGTCCCAACGAATGCACCGAACTATGACGGGCAGTCGTATCTCAGCTTCGGATTCATCACGTGCCCTTCAGTTGACACCTGCGTCGCCAACGGGGCCACAGCGCAAGGCTCTCCGACTGCCCCGATCTACACGCTCACCCAGAAGGGCGCAAAGGTCTGATGCAACCTATGTGCCCACACTCCCAAACCCGGAACCACTCGTTCCGACGGTGATCGGTGACAAAGATGGTGGACTTGGACGATCGTGGGTGGAGAGTCCTGAGGTTCCGCAGGAGTCTGCGTATGTCGATTCGCCGACGCCGAACCCCTTCGGGGGAACAGCCGTGAGCACAAGGACCGATTAGTGATCTCGGGTAATTCCATGAGCGTTTTGGCAGGTGTCGTTGTCGCGGCATCTGTCTTGGCATATTCCGCCTGCGGGAGCACGCGGGCGGAGGCGCCACCGACATCGATCAGCCACGTTGCTCCCGCATCATCGGTCTATCCACCAATCCCCACGAGCGCACCAGGTTTTGGTGCCGGGTGTCTCGGAGTCGGCAGCACGGGGATGAGCGCTCAGAAGATGCAACAAGTCATCAATTATGTGACATCGACAACCACTTCAGGACAGATCAACCAACTGTCCGGATGCCCTGGTGGGCCGGTGCTTCTTGGACTGGCCCCTGGCGAAGAGCGATTGGCCCAGCAGCTCGGCGCACGTTTTGGACGTGACCTTCACACTACGGTCGGTCTGACCTCGTATGCGGGCAAGCCTGGCCGAAGCCCGCAGTGCGGGTCGCTGGAGCCACCTACACACCTCCCCGCAGGACTCCACCTATCGCTCGAACTCAACAGCCGAAACATTCGCTCGGGCGCCACATTCAACGGCAAGGTCGTCGTCGACGAGCAGGGACCTGGCAGGTTCCAGATGGACACGGGCCAACCACTTCAGGCTGTGGTGGTGCGTTTGGGGACCCTCCAGGTAGTCGGAGTATTCAGTTCAGGCATCGCCGGCACCGGCTTTTTGCTGAACCTGGAGCCAGGTCACTCGGCATCCGTTCCCATTGTCGGGGGAACTGCGCAATGTAACGGTGGTGTCGGCTCGGCACTCCCACCCGGGACCTACCAGGTAATCGTCAGGGTCGCTCCGGAGACTTCCCCGCAGACCCCGGCCTATCTGACCCCCGGCATCACGATTCACGTCATTCGAGGATGACCTGGACATTGCTCACCCCTACGCCCCACGTCAGCTACGACGGCCGGTGCGCTGTGCCCTTAAGTCAGGCAGCGCCGGCGCCGAAGGCACTACGAGTCCAGCGAGAAAGTACGGACACCCACTTCGTGCCCCCAAACGTGCCCCACGCCACGGGGATCGACGGTTATCAACGGGTACTGCCGGGTAGCCACAATGGCGCCTGACCAGGCATTTCTCACTTCATACCAGGTCAGCGAATTGCCCATTTTGCACTTCCCAAGCTGGACACGCGGGTTCGATTCCCGTCACCCGCTCTGCGGTCCGCCC
>CAZULR010000313.1:0-3750 GCA_964621235.1 uncultured Acidimicrobiaceae bacterium | reverse complement strand
GGACGTCCTCGTAGAACGTGTAGTTGATGTTGTGGTCCCCGAGCAGGTGCATGGGCACGACCTTGATGCCGGGGGTGTCCATCGGCACCACGAACATCGAGATGCCCTTGTGCTTGGCGACGTCGGGGTTGGTCCGGGTGGCCAGCCAGATGTAGTCGGCGTCCCCGGCCAGGGAGGTGTAGATCTTCTGGCCGTTGATCACGTACTCGTCGCCGTCCCGCACGGCGCGGGTCTGCAGGGACGCCAGGTCGGTGCCCGACTCGGGCTCGGTGTACCCGATGCAGAAGTGGATGTCGCCGGCCAGGATCTTCGGCAGGAAGAACTCCTTCTGCTCCTGGGTACCGAAGTCCATCAGGGTCGGACCGACGGTGTTGATGGTGAGCATGGGCACCGGAGCCCCGGCCCGCATCGACTCGTCGAAGAAGATGAACTGCTCGATCGGGCCCTTGCCCTGTCCGCCCCACTCGGTGGGCCAGCCGATCCCGAGCCACCCGTCGGTCGCCATCTGCTTGACCACCCGGCGCATGTCCGGGCCGATCCCGTGACTCGTCGACAGCTTCTCCTGGACCTCGGGGGTGAGGAGCTTGTCGTAGTACTCACGCAACTCGTTGCGGAGCGCCTCGTGCTCCTCGGTGTAGCCGATCTCCATGGGGTCCCTCCCGGTCAGGTGCAGCCCGCCCGCGGGCGGTCCATCACGACTAGAACACGTTACATTCGACCAACCCCGGGCGCCACCGTCCCCACCGGGCCCATAGGTGCGGCACGGCACCCCGCGGGCCGCTAGGGTTACCATCCGGTAAGTTCCGGGGGGAACCGGAGGGCCGCTCGGCCTGCGCCCCACCGGGGCCCACCCGTGCCCGTCGCCGGAGCCACCGGCAGGCAGACGTCGAGCCACACCCACGCGGCCCCGGCCGCCCGTCACCGAGGAGCACCACATGCCCGAAGCAGTCATCGTCGCCACCGGCCGTACCCCGATCGGCCGGGCCAACAAGGGCTCGCTCGTCGAGTGCCGCCCCGACGACCTCGCCGCCCTCGTCATCCGCGAGGTGCTGGCCAAGGTTCCCGCCCTCGACCCGCAGCTGGTCGAGGACGTCATCCTCGGCTCCGGCCAGCCTGCCGGCGAGGCCGGCTACAACATCGGCCGCGTCGCCGCCATCCTGGCCGGCCTGCCCGACGTCCCCGGCGTGACGGTCAACCGCTACTGCTCGTCGTCGCTGCAGACCATCCGCATGGCCGCCCACGCCATCCGGGCCGGCGAGGGTGACGTCTTCGTCGCCGCCGGCGTCGAGACGGTCAGCCGCTACCTGCACGGCGCCGCCGACGTCGGCCCCCACAACGAGCAGTTCGCCGCCGCTGAGGCCCGCACCGTGGCCCGCACGCCGGCCGCCGGCGCACCGTGGACCCCGCTCGAGGGTGCCCTGCCCGACGTGTACATCGCCATGGGCCAGACGGCCGAGAACGTCGCGGAATTCAAGGGCGTCACCCGCGAGGAGCAGGACGAGTTCGCGCTCAACTCGCAGCTGCGCGCCGTCGCCTCCCAGGAACGCGGCTTCTTCGACCGGGAGATCATCCCGGTGACGCTGGCCGACGGCACCGTCGTCACCAAGGACGACGGCCCGCGTGCCGGCACCACGCTCGAGAAGCTGGCCAGCCTGAACCCGGTGTTCCGTGAGGGCGGCACCATCACCGCCGGCAACGCCTGCCCGCTCAACGACGGCGCCGCCGCCGTGGTGGTCATGAGCGACACCAAGGCCAAGGAGCTCGGCATCACGCCGCTCGCCCGCATCGTGGCCAGCGGCGTCACCGGGCTCAACCCCGAGATCATGGGCCTCGGCCCGGTCGAGGCCATCAGGCAGGTCCTCAAGCGGGCCGCGATGACCATCGACGACATCGACCTCGTGGAGATCAACGAGGCCTTCGCCGCCCAGGTGGTCCCCTCGGCCAAGGAGCTCGGCATCGGCTTCGACAAGCTCAACGTGAACGGGGGCGCCATCGCCCTCGGCCATCCGTTCGGCCAGACCGGCGCCCGCATCATGACCACCTTGATCAACGGCCTCCAGGACGCCGACAAGACGTTCGGCCTCGAGTCGATGTGCGTCGGCGGCGGCCAGGGCATGGCCATGATCGTCGAGCGCCTGTCGTAGAACGCGCCGGCGCCCGATCGGACGCCACCGACAGCGGCACCGTCGTAGCGGCACGACAGCCGTGGGCCCCGGTCCACGGCTGTCGCCGCGTCCCGGGCCATGGTGCCCGACCCGGTACCGGTCGACCACCGCCGGGTCGGCCCGTTGACATTGCTACAGGTTCCGATATAGTCGATCCGTGGCCGTCATCCGCGGGTCGTCCGACCGGAGCGTGCTGGTGCTCACCAGCCTCTCCTCCGGCCCCAAGCACGGTTATGCGCTGATCAAGGACATCGAGGCCTTCGCCGGCGTGACCCTCGGACCCGGCTCGCTGTACGGGGCCATCGCCAAGCTCGAGCAGGCCGGACTCGTGGAGGCACTCCCGGGTGAGGGCCGTCGCAAGCCGTACCGGATCACCGCCCAGGGAGCGATCGACCTGCGCGAGCAGCTCGAGCAGTCCCGGGCGATCTCGACCGTGGGACTCGATCGACTCGCCGGGTCCGGAGCCGGCTGATGGGTCCGGCCGTCCGCGTCGTGCTCGCCTCCTACCCGATGTGGTGGAAGGAGCGGTACGGCGCCGAGACGCTCGAACTGACCGAGGACCTGCTGGCGGATGGTGGCGCCCGACGCCTCCGCATGCTCCTCAACCTCGCCGTCGGGTCGGTGCTCGCCTGGGTCCACTACCGACGGCCCGAGCGTCGTCCCCAGTTCGCCGGGACCGCCTGGGGACCCGTCCCCGACGGCGGCCACCGTGACGTCTTCGGCAATCACGGGCTCTCCCCTCGCAGTCTCGAGGATCTCGATCCCCACGAAACGGTGCTCGGCGTGATCGACGGATGGCGTGGCTCGCCCTTCCTCGCCACCTATCCGCCGTGCATGGTCCTGTTGATCGTCGCGTCACTGGTGGTCGGCCTCGTCAATCCGCACGGCGGGCTCCCACTCACCTCGGTCCCGATCCTGACGTGGTCGGCGCTGCTGGCCGTGACCCTGGTGGGGAAGGTCCTCACGTCGAGCGCCCCGGTCGCGATCGCCGTCACGAGCAACGGCCTGGCCGTCTTTCGCATGCGGACGATCACCCGGTGCAGCGGCAGCATCCTCCTGCGACTGCCCGCCGCCCCACCGTCGGTCGTCCGCACCGGGGCGTCGAAGGTCAAGTTGGACCTCGGCGGGTCGACGTTCTGGGTCGTGACGAGGTCCTTCCCGCTGATCCGGTGGATGGGTGGCCTCTCGGCCGGAGCGGCCGACCGGCACGGTCCCGGCTGAGGGAGCGTCCCCCCAGCGGGCCAGGGTCCCGGCCGGGGACCCGCCAGCTACCGGTCGAGCAGCGGACTCGACGGTTCCCGCACCGGGCGGCCCTCCCGTTTGGCCCGGCGCCAGGCGATGCCCGACAGCGCCTCGAGCACGATGCGGTTGGAGAGGAATGCCGTCACCTCGGCGTGGTCGAAGGGCGGCGACAGCTCCACCACGTCCACCCCGCACAGCGGCAGCTCCATGGCGATCCGGCGCACGGCGTCGAGCAGCTCACGGGCGCTCAGTCCGCCGGGCTCCGGCGTCCCGGTCGCCGGGGCCGAGCCCGGGTCGACCACGTCGACGTCGACCGACAGGAAGACGGCGTCACAGTCGTCCA
>CAZULR010000312.1:0-3752 GCA_964621235.1 uncultured Acidimicrobiaceae bacterium | reverse complement strand
TCGAGGGCGGCATGAGCACGGGGGCGCCGATCGTGGCCCGGCTGTCGATGAAGCCGCTCGCCACCCTCAACCGACCGACGCTGGGCACGGTCGACGTGGTCACGAAGGAGGCGACGGTCTCGTTCAAGGAGCGTACCGACGTCACCGCGGTTCCGGCCATGGGCGTCGTCGCCGAGACCATGACGGCCCTGGTGCTGGCCGATGAGGCGCTGCGCAAGTTCGGCGGCGACTCGGTGGAGGAGTTCGTCCGCAACCACGGCGGCTACCTCGCCACCCTGGGCGAGACCCCGTCCGTGGCGGTGCCGGCCGCCCATGAGTGACCGCCTGGTCCTGGTGGGGATGATGGGGAGCGGCAAGACCACCGTCGGCCGCCAACTGGCGGCGCGCCTCGGCTGGGCCTTCCGCGACTCGGACGCCATGGTCGAGGCCTCCACCGGCTCGACGGTCGCCGAGCTGTTCGCCGTCCGGGGCGAGGACGGGTTCCGGTCCGAGGAGACCCGGGTCCTGGCCGAGGCCCTGGGGGAGGCCGGCCCGTTGGTGGTGTCCGCCGCCGGGGGTGTGGTGCTGGCCCCGGAGAACCGGGCCCTCCTGGCCTCCCACACCGTGGTGTGGCTGCGGGCCGACCCGGCCACGCTGGCCGCCCGCGTGGGCGACGGCGATGGACGCCCCCTGCTGGCGGCCGACCCCGCCGGCACCCTGGTCGGCCTCGACGCCGTTCGCCGGCCCCTCTACGAGGAGGTCGCCGACGTGGTCGTCGACGTCGACGCCCTCGACCCGGCGACGGTGGTCGACCGGGTCCTGGCCGCCACGGCCTTCGCCCGGAGCACCCCGTGACGGCGGTCGTGCCCGTGGAGCTGGCCGACCGCTCCTACGAGGTCCTGGTGGGTGACGGCGTCCGCCACGAGCTGGCCCGCGTGGTGGCCGAGACCGTGCCCACGGCCCGCCGGGCCGTCGTCGTGACCCAGGAGGGGATCGGGGTCGAGGTCGACCCCGGGCTCCCCTTCGACGTGGTGACCGTCCCCGACGGCGAGTCGGCCAAGTCCCTCGCCGGGCTGGAGGACCTCAGCCGCCGCTTCGCCCGGTCGGGTGTGAGTCGGGCCGACGTGGTGGTGGCCGTCGGCGGTGGCGTGGTGACCGACCTGGCCGGGTTCGCCGCCGCCTCGTTCCACCGGGGCACGGCCTACGTGAACGTCGCCACGTCCCTGCTGGCGCAGGTGGACGCGGCCATCGGGGGCAAGACCGGGGTCAACCTCCCCGAAGGGAAGAACCTGGTCGGGGCGTTCTGGCAGCCCGCGGCCGTGCTGTGCGACACGGGGACGCTGACGACGCTGCCGCCGCGCGAGTGGGCGTCGGGCCGGGGCGAGATCGCCAAGTACGCGCTCCTGGGCATCGACACCTACCTCGGCGGAGCGCCGACGGCCGACCTGCCCATCGACGAGCAGGTGGCCCGGTGTGCGGCCATCAAGGCGGCCGTGGTGGCCTCCGACGAGCGCGAGGGGGACCGTCGGATGCTGCTCAACTACGGCCACACGCTGGCCCACGCCCTCGAGGCCTCGGCGTTCGGCGACGACGACACCGACCTGCGCCATGGCGAGGCGGTGGCCGTGGGCCTGGTCTTCGCCGCCCTCCTGGCCCGGCGTCTCGGGCGCATCGACGACGCCCGGGTCGCCCACCACCGCTCGGTGGTGGGCGCCTTCGACCTCGCCACCGACCTACCGGCCGGACGCGACCCGGAGGTCCTGCTCGGCTTCATGGGCCGCGACAAGAAGGCCCACGGCGACCTGACCTTCGTGCTTGACGGCC
This sequence comes from uncultured Acidimicrobiaceae bacterium, assembly GCA_964621235.1. GTDB lineage: Bacteria > Actinomycetota > Acidimicrobiia > Acidimicrobiales > RAAP-2 > Bog-756. The sequence continues at coordinate 1,949 of CAZULR010000312.1, read as the reverse complement.
CGCGCGGCGTGGAGGTCGTCCGTGGCATCGACCCGGACGACGCGGTCGCTACCCTGGCGGACATGGAGTCGACCGGCAGGAATGCGCCATGAGGCAGTCCCGGGACCCGTCGTGAGCGCCGGCGGCCTCGTGCTGCTGCTCAGCGGGCCGAACCTGAACCTGCTGGGGGAGCGGGAGCCCGAGGTGTACGGCACCGCGACCCTCGAGGACCACGTGGCGGCCGCCACGATCGCCGCCCAGGCGCACGGCCTCACGTTGGAGCACCTCCAGTCGAACCACGAGGGTGACCTGGTGGAGGCGGTCCACGGGGCCCGGGGCCGGGCCGTGGCCATCATCGTCAACGCGGGTGCGCTGAGCCACACGTCGTGGTCGCTGCACGACGCCCTGGCCGCCTTCGACGGGGTGGTGGTGGAACTGCACCTCTCCAATCCGGCGGCCCGCGAGCCCTTCCGCCACACGTCGACGATCGCCCCGGTGGCCGACGGCTGCATCGCCGGCTTCGGCGGCCTGGGCTACCCGCTGGCCGTGGAGGCCGTGTCCCGCATCCTCGCCGGCCGCCCGTGACCGGCGCTTCCGACGAGTCGGCCGACAGTCTGGCCGTGCCGCTGCCGGCCCTGCCGGTCGCGGGCCGGCTCGGCCGCGTGCGCGCCGCCCTCGCCGTCGCGGGGACCGAGGAGGCCCGTCCGGAGGCGCTCGTCGTCACCACCGCGGCCAACATCCGGTGGCTGACCGGCTTCTCCGGGTCGGCCGGCGTCCTCGTGGTGGCGGCCGACCGTGCCCTGCTGACTACCGACGGCCGCTACCGGACCCAGGCCGCCGAGCAGCTGGCCGCCTCCGGCGGAGCCGACGAGGTGGAGCTGTGCATCGGCGGCGTGGCCGCCCAGCGTGAGGCGCTGGCAGGCGCCGCGTCCGCCGCCGCCTCGGTGGGGCTCGAGGCCGGTGACGTCACCTGGGCCGCCGTGCGGACCTGGGAGGAGTTGCTGGCGCCCCGGCCCCTCGTGGCCACCCAGGGGATCGTGGAGGGGCTCCGGATGGTCAAGGACCCGGGCGAGATCGCCCGCATGGAGCGTGCCGCGGCCATCGCCGACGCCGCCCTCGCCGCCGTCCTGCCACTGCTCCACGGGGCCGCGGACGGCTCCGGACTGACCGAGTCGGCCTTCGCCGCCGCCCTGGACCACGCCATGCGCACGCACGGCGCGGAGGACCGCGCCTTCGAGACCATCGTCGCCTCGGGCGAGAACTCGGCGAAGCCCCACGCCCGGCCCGGCACCCGGGTGATCCGGGCGGGCGACCCGGTGGTGGTCGACTTCGGCGCCAGCTTCGACGGCTACCGCTCGGACATGACCCGGACCTTCTGCGTGGGCGGCGCGCCCGTCGGCGAGCTGGCCGAGGTGTTCGCCGTGGTGGCCGAGGCCCAGCGGGCCGGCGTGGCCGCGGTGGCTCCGGGCGTGGTGACGGGCGACGTCGACAAGGCCTGCCGGGACCGCATCGCGGTGGCCGGCTGGGCCGAGCGGTTCGAGCACGGGACCGGCCACGGCGTGGGGCTCGACATCCACGAGGGCCCGGCGGTGGGTGCGGGATCGACTGCTATCCTGCAGCCCGGCACCGTGGTCACCGTGGAACCCGGCGTGTACCTTCCGGCGGTCGGCGGGGTCCGCATCGAGGACACGCTGGTCGTGACCGACACCGGCAGCCGACCACTCACCAGTTTCCCGAAGGAAGTCCCCGTCTGATGGCCGTCTCCACCAACGATCTCCGCAACGGCATGACCCTGAACCTGCCCGAGGGCCTGTTCAACGTCGTCGAGTTCCAGCACGTCAAGCCGGGCAAGGGCGGCGCCTTCGTGCGCACCAAGCTCAAGAATCAGCGCACCGGCGCCGTCATCGAGCGTACGTACCGGGCCGACGAGAAGCTCGAGCAGGCCATCATCGACAAGCGGGAGATGCAGT
>CAZULR010000311.1:2164-3752 GCA_964621235.1 uncultured Acidimicrobiaceae bacterium | reverse complement strand
CGAAAGCGTGTGAGGTGAAAGCCTCCGGGGGTTCGAATCCCCCCCCTTCCGCCAACGTGATGGCGCGAGACAGCGCGGACACTGGAACCCCCGTGAGCCTGGTTCGCGGGGGTCGTCGCCTGCTTCGGCGGCGCGGCGCCGCACCGGTCAGACCCGCCGGGAGTAGGAGCGGACGGCGAGCGGGATGAAGATCGCCGCCACCCCGGCGCATCCGAGGAGCGCCCATCCGACCTGGGCGGTCACGGCCCCGTCATTCATGAGGTCACGCAGCGCCGACACGACGTGGGACACGGGGTTGACCCGGGTCACGGCCTGGAGCCATCCCGGCAGGGTGGCGACGGGGACGAAGGCGTTGGACAGGAAGGCCAGGGGGAACATGATCATCATGGACATCCCCTGGACGGCCCCGGCGCTCCTCGCCCGGGTGCCGACCCACAGGAAGATCCAGGCGATGGACCATCCGGTGATCATGGCGAGCAGCACCCCGGCGAGCACCCCCGGAACCCCCCCACCGGGGCGGTACCCCATGATCACGCCCACCGTCACGCTGATGCCGGCGGCGATGGCGTAGCGGGCCAGGTCTGCCAGCATCGGCCCGGCGAGGGGGGCGATGCGGGCGATGGGCAGCGACCGGAACCGGTCGAACACGCCCTTGTCCATGTCCTCGCGGAGTTGGATGCCGGCACCGACGCACGCGGTGATGGTGGTCATGGCGATGATCCCCGGGATGAGGGTCGGTAGGTACTCCGCGGTGCTGCCCGAGACGGCTCCGCCGAACATGAGCCCGAACATCACGGTGAACAGGATGGGCATCGCGGTGACGTCGACGAGCTGTTCGGGATTGCGGAGCATCTTGAGGACGGCGCGCCACGCCAGGGTCGTGATCTGGGTGCACGCGTCGCGCAGCGGCACCGACGCCTGGACGGATCGGGCGGCGGGTCGGGACGCGTTGGTCGGATCGACGACGGTCGTGGTCATGCAGAGCTCGTTTCGGTCTCGGGGACGGCGGGCCCACTGGTGTGGCCGGTGAGGGTGAGGAACACCTCGTCGAGGCTCGGCTGCTCGACGGTGGCGCTCGCGATGTCGAGTCGGTGGTTCCGGAGTTCGACGAGGACGTCGGCCGCCTGATTGGCGTCGCTCAGCGTCACGCTGAACCCGGAGCCGGACGGGGAGACGATCGGCGTGTCGCCGGTGGCCGCGGCAGCCAGGGCGAGCGCGTCGGCCGCGTCGGCGAGGTCGACCATCTGCACCCGCAGGCTCGAGGTGCCGATCTGGGTCTTGAGTTGGCCGGGCGTACCCTCGGCCACCTTGACTCCGTGGTCGATGACGGCGATCCGCCCGGCGAGGGCGTCCGCTTCGTCGAGGTACTGGGTAGTCAGCAGGATCGTCGACCCCTCGGCGACCAGGTCGCGGATCGTGTCCCACATCCGGCTGCGGTTCCGGGGGTCGAGGCCGGTCGTGGGCTCGTCGAGGAAGAGCAGCGCGGGTCGGGTGATGAGGCTGGCGGCCAGATCGAGGCGCCGCCGCATCCCACCGGAGAACTGGGAGATGGGTCGGTGGGCGGCCTCGGTGAGGTCGAACTGCGCCA
>CAZULR010000311.1:0-2064 GCA_964621235.1 uncultured Acidimicrobiaceae bacterium | reverse complement strand
CCGGAGAACTGGGAGATGGGTCGGTGGGCGGCCTCGGTGAGGTCGAACTGCGCCAACAGGTCGTCGGCGACACTCCTGGCCCGCTTGGACGCGAGGCCCTGCAGCCGACCGAACATCCACAGGTTCTCCGCGCCGGTGAGGTTCTCGTCGACCGAGGCGAACTGCCCGGTGACGCCGATCAGTTGCCGCACGACGTGGCCCTCGGCACCGACGTCATGGCCGAAGATCCTCGCCTCGCCGCCGTCGATCGGCAGCAGCGTCGCCAGCATGTTCAACATGGTGGTCTTGCCGGCCCCGTTCGGGCCGAGCACGCCGAAGATCTCGCCCTCCGCGACGGTGAGGTCGATGCCGTCGACGGCGCGGTTGGTCCCGAAGCACTTGGTCAGGCCGTGGGCCTCGACGGCCGGGGTGCCGAAGGGGGCGACGTCGGGATCTGTCGTCGGGGCCCCACTGTGGGAGATCCGGGTTGTCATATTGCTGCTCCAAATTTTGTGTGACTCTAACTCTAGTACGACTCTACGTTTCTGTCTACACTTGGTCGCCATGACGGGACTGAGCGACGACCCCGAGCTGCAGGCCGTCCTGGAGCTCTTCGAGGCGGCGCACTTCGACGACGCCGGCCACCCGGACGAGGGCCTGCGTGAGCGGAAGAAACGACAGGTCCGCCAGCGGATCTCCAATGTGGCGACCGCGCTGTTCCTGGTCCACGGGTTCGACAACGTGACCGTGGCTCAGGTCGCGGCGGCGGCCGAGGTGTCCGAGCAGACGGTGTTCAACTACTTCTCCACCAAGGAGTCACTGTTCTTCGACCGCTCGGAGCCCATGATCCGCACTGTCGCCGATGCGGTGCGCGAACACCGTGACGAGCCGCTCATCGAGGTCGCCACGCGGACGATCGCCGGCGAGATCCACCCGGGCCGCTGGGCGAACCTGGACGACTCCGGTCAGCTGCTCCTGATCCGCCGCTTCTGCGAGGTCGCGACCGGTTCGCCGACGCTGGTCGCCGCGCGGTTCGCCGACCTCCAACGCTTCGTCGACGAGGTGTCCGTCGCGCTCGCGCATCGCGTCGGGCTGGATCCGATGGACGCCGAGGTGCACCTCGCCACGTTCGTCATCGCCGGACTCGTGGCGGTCCGGGTCCAGTCGGCCTATCGCCACGCCGAGCGTGCGACCTCGTTCGTCGAGCTCAACGACCTCATCGGGCGCGACTTCGTGGACGCCGCCCGGATCGCCGAGCCGTCCCTGACCGCCTTCGACGCCTTCGGGACGCGGGCACCCGGCTGAGTCTGGCCGACCGCTGGGCCGGGAGGAGGTGGGGCGGCGACCGGGCCTCGCCGGATCCGACCGGCCCGGACCCGGCACGCCCGCCGGGCTCCCGATCGGCCCGCGCCGTCCGGTGGTGACGCGAGACGACTCCTTGACATCCACCCGACACGGGTTATTCTACAATTAATCCCTTGTACAAGAAAGGGCTTACGAAAGGAAGGGCCATGGCTACCATCTCAAGGACCACCACAACCACCACCGACGACTTCCGGGCGACGAAGACCTTTACCTCAGACCCGGGCGCCGTCTACTCGGCGCTGACCGACATCGACGCCCTGACCGGTTGGTGGGTCCCCGCCGCCGGAGGCGCCGACACCGGCGACACGCTCCGGTTCCTGTTCGGCAACGGCGAACTCGTGTTGCTCGTCGGCGAGGCCGCCCGGCCGACGCGGGTCCGTTGGGACGTGCTCGCCTGTGAGCCAGTTCCCGACTGGATCGGCACGCAGATCACCTTCGACCTGGTGCCGGACGGGACCGGAACGGAGCTGCGCTTCCGCCACCACGGCCTGAACCCGGGCCTCGAGTGCTTCGATGACTGCCACGCCGGATGGACGCACTACCTCGCCAGCCTGGTCGATTTCGTCGATCGCGGGGCCGGAACCCCCAACGCCCCGGATGAGCGGTTCGCCGCGTGGCGGGCCGAGCACAATCCCAGCTGAGCGGGCTTGGACGGATCGGTTGTACTCCGTTAGAAAGCAGCGATGACGACCGAGCACCAGAGGTCGGCGGCGCCCGCAG
>CAZULR010000310.1:0-3758 GCA_964621235.1 uncultured Acidimicrobiaceae bacterium | reverse complement strand
TGCCAGTTCAACGACAACCTGGCCGCCTTCAAGAAGGCCAAGGTGCCGGTCCTCGGGATCTCGGCAGACACGGCGGCGAAGCACCAAAAGTTCCGTGAGAAGTACGGACTGAAGTTCCCCCTCCTGACCGACGCCGACCACGCCATCGGCGAGGAGTACGGGGCCTGGGGCGAGAAGACCATGTACGGCAAGAAGACGATCGGCGTGATCCGGTCGACCTTCCTGGTCACCGCCGATGGCACCATCGCCCGTGCCTGGTACCACGTGAAGGCCGATGGGCACGCGGCCAAGGTGCTGGAGGAGATCCAGGGCTGAGCCCCTGGGATGGAGACAGCCGTGGGACCCCCCCATGGTCGGCTCCGGGTCGCACAGGGGTCACTCCCGGGCGCGCTCCAGGGTCGCCAGCGACCGGGTGAAGCCCTCCCGCCGGCGTCCGAGACGGCCGAAGAACTCGTCGTCACACGCCTCGACGGCCACGATCGCCCGGTTGACCAGGTTCCGGCCGGACGGCGTGACCGACAGGGTCCATGCCCGTCCGTCCCCGGGGTGGGGCGAACGATCGACCAGCCCACGGTCGACGAGCGTCCGGATCACCTGCGAGGTCATCATCGGGTCGGTGCCGGCGTGGTCGGCCAGCTCCCGCTGCATGACCGGGCCGTCGGATCCCAGCCAGGTGAGCGATGCGGTAAGGACGAACTGGACGTGCGTCAACCCGAAGGGCTGGAGCGCCGCCCGCTGTGCGGCCTGCCACCGGTTGGTGACCTGCCACAACAGGAGCCCGGTGCTCTCCTCAGCCGTGGCGAACGCCGTCTCGAGCTGATGTCCGGTGGTCATCGACCGCCCGTCATGGCCTCGCGCAGGACGTCTGCGTCGTGGCCGCTCAGCTGCACCAGGCCGCGGCGGAGCTGGTATCCCCAGTGCGGGTCACGGCAGAGCTCCAGATCGCCCTGGACATCCACCAACGGCACCGTCGTCGCAGCCGGGTCGTAGTCGATCCGCCGCCGCCACGGTCTGAATTCGCCCTCGTCCGCCTGCCACGGCTGCTCGTCTACGACACGGCCAACGGCGGTGAAGGCCCGCAGGGCAGTGCCACCGAGCGTCTGGCGGGGCGAGTAGTAGACGAGCAGGTCGCCCGCACCCATGCGGGCGACGCCCGCCTTCCCGCCGTGGCCGATCTGGGCGATCCCGAGGCCCACGCCCGTGGCGACATGGTCGGCGGAGACCACGCCGAGCCAGGCGGTCACCGCCGGGACGCCGCTTCGGCGTCGGCTTCGGCCACGTCCACCAATCTCGCCAACCCGACCGGCGTCGACGACGCGATGCCCTTCCCGATCACCCGTCGCCAGAGCCACGCCAGCGGGCCGTCGATCGAGACGTCGATGTCGATCCGTGTGGCGCGCTCGTCCACGGACACGAGATGGCGTATCCGCAGCTTCGCCCCGGGCATGGACGAGACGTCGGTGAACTCCTCGCCGTCCACGAGGGTCTCGATGACGAAGGAGACCTTCGGGCCGCCCTTCGGCTTGAGGGCGCCCGTCGAGCCGGCGGCGAAGGGGCCGTCCAGCCGGGCCCAGGCCACGGCCTCGTCCCACTCGGGCCAGGTGTCCATGTCGGCCCACCGGGCGAAGAAGGCGTCGGGTGGCGCGGACGACGTGGCGGAAGCGGTGCAGAGCGTTGTCATGTCTTTAGTATGTGCACTTAGTATTTGGCTGTCAACCCCTCCCCCCGGGCCCCGCCCTCACCTCCAGCGGGAAAGGTGGCTCCATGACCGTGGCCATCGCCGACTCCGGTTTCTCCGTGACGGTGTTCGCTCGCCGCCCTACCGTCGACTTCGCCGGTCAGGGCCTGCGCCTGGGCCCCGAACCGACGACAATTCCGCCGAGCACCGGAAGGACGGCCCAGTCCAGCACCGCTACGACCTCGGAACTGCTCAGGGTGCGGCAGCGGGTCGGGTCGAGAAGAGGGTGCTCACGGTGCACCCGGTCGGCGTGGAGGTTCCCGCATGAGCCCGCAGCGTCCAGTTCCAGCTGCTTCCGGACGGGACCACCCTGGCCACGGTCGGACTGGACCCCACGATCCGCCCGGAGGCGTCGTGGACTGTGAGCGCCAAGACGACGTGCGCGGGACCCGCAGAGTGGCCGGTAGCGGTCGTGGTGCCGCCGGACTCCGTGCACAGGATGTCGGTTGGTACGACCACCCCGTTCAAGGGGACCTCGGTGGTGACGTGCATCGGGTTGTCCGACGAGCAGGCCACGAGCAGGAGTGCGAGCGCCCCGAGGAGAACGATCACCGCGGGGTGCGATCTTCGACGAACCTTCATCGCCGAGAGCATGGCAGACCGCGTCACGCCGGAAGGTCGATGTCGCGTCCGCCGACGGGAGTCGTCGTTGATCGCCGGGATGGGGTCACCCACCTCGCCACGAGCTTCGCCGTGCAGGCAGGACGAGGGGGCCGGCGGCGCGCTGGGTCGGCGGCTCACCCGTGCCCACCCGCCACCCGGCCCATCGCGCATCTGCAGCTCGTCGCCGGCCTGGTGATGCTCTGCCGCCACCACCACCGGATGGCGTCCGGCGACAGGGGGTCCTGGCCCGCAGCGGTCGCGCCGACAAAGATCCGACAGGGGCGTTCACGCTCGTTCCCACCCTCGGCCCGGAACCGAACCTCGGTCTCGACCGACTCCGCTTCGGGGCTGGTGCCGACGACCGCCGGGTGCGGGTGCTGAGGACCTGGGGTTCAGCCGAGCTGATGGCTCGGGCACCACCACGTGGTCCGACCTCCGACCGTCGACCGCACGAGTGGGGCGCCGTCCTTCGGGCACACGCCGCCCGCGTGGCGCTCATCCATGAGATCGCCGAGGTGCGAGCCTCCCCGCTCGGTCAGATCGGCCAACGTGCGCCCGAGGTGGTGGTGGAGCCTGCGGAGCTCCGCCGGCGTCAACGACGATGCGGGGCGCCGGGGCGACAGCCCGGCGCGCCACAGCACCTCATCGGCGATCAGGTTGCCGATGCCGGCCACCCGGGACTGGTCGAGCAACCTGGCCTTGAGCGGTGCCGCCGAGCCGGCGAGCGCCCGTCGCAGCCCGGACAGGCTGACCGACGCCGCATCCACCCCCAGGTGGGACACGTCGGGGTCGAGGGTGACGCCACCCAGGCGGCGCGGGTCGTGGACCACGAGCCTCCCGCCGTCAGCGAACAGCACCGACCAACGGTCCCAGGCCGGGTCGTAGCGGGTGGACGAGTACTGGAGGCGCCCCACGGGATCCACGCCGTCGACCAGCAGCGAGCCGGTCATGCCGAAGCGCAGGCCGACCACCGGTCCGTCGTCGACGTCCAACAGGAGCAGCTTGCCGATCCGGCGGGCCGCCGTGAACCGGCGCCCCACCAGAACCGCTTCGAGTGCCGGCGCGGAGGCACCGGACTTCAGGTACCAGGCGTCCGGCGACATGACACCGCTGATCGGTCGACCGACCGTCAGCTCGGCCAGGGACCGATAGCACTCCACTTCGAGCATTTCGGGCACGTCGAGAGGGTAGCGACCATGGGGGTCCGACGGTCCGGACGGGTCGCTGCTGCGTCGGGGGCGGACGGTAGGGTGTCCCCCATGCCGCCCGAGAAGCCGCACTGGACCGAACTGCTCACCGAGGTCGTGACCTCCGGCCTGTGCACAGGTTGCGCGGCGTGCGTGGTGGCCTGCCCCTATGACGTCCTCTCCTACGACGACACCGGCGGCCGGTACAAGCCGTTCCACATCGACGCCGA
>CAZULR010000309.1:0-3788 GCA_964621235.1 uncultured Acidimicrobiaceae bacterium | reverse complement strand
GTCCGGCTCGTGGTCAAGGAGATGGCCCGCCAGCAGGGCGTGTTCGCCAGCTTCATGCCGAAGCCGCTGGCCGGGGTGCAGGGCTCGGGGATGCACACCCACATGTCGCTGTTCCGGGGCGACCAGAACGCCTTCGTCGACCTGGACCGGCCCGGCGGGCTGTCCGAGGTGGCCGAGGGGTTCATCGCCGGCCTGCTGCGCCACGCCGGAGAGATCACCGCCATCACCAACCAGTGGGTCAACTCCTACAAGCGGCTGGTGTCCGGCTACGAGGCGCCGATCCACGTGTCCTGGGCCCGTAACAACCGGTCCGCCCTGGTCCGGGTGCCAGTGGTCAAGCCGGGCAAGTCCGAGTCGACGCGCATCGAGTACCGGGCGCCGGACAGCGCCTGCAACCCGTACCTCGCCTTCGCCGTGATCCTGGCCGCCGGCCTGCGCGGCATCGAGCTGGGCTACGAGCTCCCGCCCGAGGCCGATGCCAACCTGTTCGCCCTCAGCCCCGAGGAGCTCGACGCCAAGGGCATCCTGCACCTGCCCGGGAGCCTGCACGAGGCGCTGACGCTGATGGAGTCGTCCGACCTGCTGGCCGACACCCTGGGCGACCACGTGTTCGAGTGGTTCATCCGCAACAAGCGGGCCGAGTGGGCCGGCTACAAGGCGCACGTGACCCAGTTCGAGCTCGACCGGTACCTGCCGCTGCTCTGAGCCGGCCGCATCGCCAGCAACCGTCCGGACCCAGCCACCACACGAACGAGGAGAGGGGGAGCGCCGCCATGGAGCCACTGCTGTGTTTCCCCGCATCACCGCCGCTGTCGGTGACGTCCGTCCTCGAGCGGGCCGGCTACCCGTGGAAGGGCATCGACCGGACCGACGCCATCGACGCCGACGAGCCCGAGGACGGCTGGTCGGGCGCCGTCATCTGCAGCGGCACGGACCCGACGGCGGCGTTCACCCTCTGCCGGCACCTGCGCACCCGCGAGGTCCCGCTGGCGCCCGTGCTGGTGGTCGTCCCCACCGAGCAGCTGGGTGAGCTGGAACTGCGCGAGGACCTCTTCGACGACCTGTGTCTCGAGCCGGTCAATCCCGACGAGCTGGCCGCCCGGCTGGCCCACCTCTTCTGGCGCACCGGACGGGGCCTGCGACCGGACCTCCTCGAGCACGGCCCGCTGGTCCTCAACCTCGAGACGTACCAGGCGGCGGTGGCCGGTCGGGTCCTCGACCTCACCTACATGGAGTACGAGCTGCTCCGATTCCTGGCCGCCCGGCCCGGCAAGGTGTTCACCCGCGAGACCCTGCTCAGCCGGGTATGGGGCTACGAGTACTACGGCGGGGCCCGTACCGTCGACGTCCACGTCCGACGGCTGCGGGCCAAGCTCGGTGAGGAGCACGCCCACCTGATCCAGACGGTGCGGTCGGTCGGCTACCGCTTCGGACAGACCAGCTGGACGCCGTGACGCCGCGGGGCCTGGTGACACGGGCCCCCGCGGGTCGGCGTCAGTCCCGCCCGACGCGGGCCCACACCTCGATCTCGACGGCTGCTCCCATGGGGAGCGCCGACACCGCCACCATGGAACGGGCCGGCCGGTGGTCGCCGAACGCGGCGACATAGGCCTCGTTGACCACCGGGAAGTCCGCCGCGTCCGTGGCGAACACGGTCGTCTTGACCACGTCCGCGAGCGACGCGCCCTCACTGGCCAGCAGCACCTCGGCGTTGGCCACCGCCCGGCTCAGCTGGGGTCCCGGGCCGCCGTCGACCAGTCTGGGGGCACCACCGTCCGCGGCGGGGGCGAGCCCGAGTTGGCCCGAGCAGACCAGCCAGGACCCCGTCCGGACGATGGGGTTGTAGGGGCCGACGGGCGTGCTCATGGGGACTCCTCGGGCGCGGGTGCGGACAGGGTTCGGCGGTGCGGCGCCGTGCTGGGTCCCAGACTAGGCACTGTCGGACGGAGCGGTCCGATCACCGCCGCACCGTCTCGGTGCCGCGAACGGTGGGCCAGGTGGGCGACAGCCCGTCGGCCAGCCACCGGGCGGCGGCCACCGCGACGAACACCGCGTCGGACCCGTTGACCGGCACCCCCGTCGCCCCGGTGTCGATGCGGACGGATACCGGTGGCATGGCCCGGGACTGGAGAATGCCGAACGACCGCACGGTCAGGTCGCGGACCTCTCCGGCCGCGTCGACGGCGATCCCCTCCGAGCCCACCCAGCCCAGCGCCTGGTGGGCCGCGCCGATGGCGTAGGAGCGCAGGACGACGTCGTCGAGCACGTCGCCGGCCGACACCTCGAGGTCGACCGAGCCGTCGGGTCCGATGCGCGCGGAGGCCCGGCCCCCGCCCGGTGCGGTCACGTCGACGGGAGTGTCCGTCACGGGCCCCGGTGCCCCGCAGTGGGCCACGGCCGCCGCCAGCACGGCGGCCTCGCCCCACACCGCAGCCCGCAGGTCGAGGGAGACCGGCGGTCCGACGACCGGCACCTGTTCGACCACCAGGCCCGGCGCGACGACCGACACGGCGGCCACGGCGGCGTCCCAGGCCGGCCCCGCCAGCGACGGACCGCTGACCCCGACCCGGAGCACCCCCGTGCCGTCAGCGGCGATGCCGGCGGCCACCGGCGGGCGCTTGGGACCGCGCCGGACGACGTCCTCGCGGGACCACAGGACGCGGACCGGGGCACCGCGCTCGTCGGCGAGACGCCGGGCGTCCTCGGCCACGGGTGACCGCAGTTTGCCGCCGAAGGCACCGCCGTTGCCGTAGGGGGAGGCCGGCTCGCCACCGGGGACGCACCACGAGGCGTCGGGCTCCACGTAGGCCGGCTCCACCCACGTGGTCCGGAGGGTCAGCGCCCACTCCCCCGGCGGCAGGTCGACCGGATGGGTGAGGGGCACCGTGGTGCTGCGGCCCTGCACTTTCCCCGACAGCGCCCGGGCGGCCGGCAGGGAATCGGCCACCGCGTACCCGCCCGCCGCGTCGATCACCGCCACCAGCGCACCGTCCGGGCACCGGTCGTCGGCGAACCCGGCGTCCCCCAGGACTACGGCGGGCCCCACCCGCTGGGGCACCCCACCCTCGAGGGCGGCGCGGGCACCCGCCCGTTCGAGATCACGGCGGTCGTCCGGAGGGGCCCCGCCGGCATCCGGGTCGTCGAGGACGGCGTGCGCCGCCTCCCGGACGGTCTGCCAGCCGGTGCAGCGGCACAGATGGGCCAGCAGCGACTGGTCGATGCGGTCGTCTGCGACCGGTCCCTCGAGGGCCGCCAGGCGCATCACGATGCCCGGGGTGCAGAAGCCGCACTGGCTGCCACCCGACGCGACGAGGGCCGCCGCCCAGGCGTCACGGTCCCCCCCCGCCAGGCCCTCGAGTGTCGTGACCTCGCGTCCGTCCATGCGGCGCGCCGGCGTCACACACGCCACCCGCGGGGCACCGTCCACCCACACCGTGCAGCAGCCGCACTGGCCCTGGGGGCTGCAGCCGTCCTTGAGCGACCGGAGCGACAGGCGCTCGCGCAGGACCTCGAGCAGCGTCGAGTCGTCGTCGACCAGCTCGACGTCGGCGCCGTTGACGCGCAGCCGGATCAGTGGATCAGCTGAAGGAGGAGCCGCAGCCGCAGGTGCGGGAGGCGTTGGGGTTCGTGACGTGGAACCCGGCGCCCTGCAGCCCGTCGCTGTAGTCGAGGGTCGAGCCCTTGAGCAGGTCGGCGCTGGTCTGGTCGACGACCACCTTGACGGTGCCGAACTCGCGGACCACGTCGTCCTCGGCCACGTCGGCGTCGAAGAACATCTCGTAGCTGAA
>CAZULR010000308.1:0-3804 GCA_964621235.1 uncultured Acidimicrobiaceae bacterium | reverse complement strand
CTCCAGATCGTGCATTGTTAGGGCTTCCATTTGACCAAGGAGAAACTGTGCCCCTCACCAAGACCGATCTCATCGCCGCCGTCGCCGCCCACACCGGGTCGACCTCCAAGGACGTCGCCACCGTGCTCTCCGGCCTCGAGGACGTGATCACGGCCAACGTGGCGAAGGGCGAGAAGGTCGTCATCACCGGCTTCCTGACCTTCGACCGGGCCCAGCGCGCCGCTCGCACGGGTCGCAACCCGCAGACGGGCGAGACCATCAAGATCAAGGCCTCGAAGAGCCCCAAGGTGAGCGCCGGCGCCTCGTTCAAGAAGGTCGTGAACGGCCAGGCCCCGGCCCCGAAGATCACCAAGGCCAAGTAGTCCCACCGAGGGGGCGGTCCGGGACCTGGTCCCGCGCCGCCCCCTCGGTCGCGCCCGGGGACGGGCCCACCCGCCCTACAGCTGCCCGATGGCCTTGTGGGTCTGGGGCACCACCCGCACCCGGGAATGGATCCGCAGCGCCCGCTCGTGGAGCCCGAGCACCTGCTCGGGCGTCGGTGCCGTCGCCACCGTCCCGAACGGGGTGACGGGCTGCAGGAAGACCTCGACCGGCGTGGTCCGCCCCGCCGAGGCGGCGGCCACCATGGCGATGGCTGCGTCGAACTCGTCGGGGTCGGTGTCCGCGCCGATCACGACCTTCACCCAGGTGGTCGCGCCCGACGCCAGCGACTCGTCCAGGAACCTCGCCTGGGTGGTCGGCGCCACCAGCTCACCGTCCACGCTCCGCAGCTTCAGGTCCATGCTCACGTAGTCCACCAGCGACCCGATCCGACGCAGCGGGGGGAGCAGCGTCCCGTTGGTCTCGAGCATGACCGGCCACCCGTGCGCGGCGAACCGCTCCACGAGCCGTTCGACCCGGGTGCCCTGCAGCAGGGGCTCGCCCCCGGTCAGGCTGATCGAGTGGTGGGGGAGCTGGCCCCACAGCGACCCGACGGCCCCGACGATCCGCTCGAATCCGAGCGGGCTGGTCTCGACCGACCAGTCTCGCCGTCCGGCCGTCCGCTCGACCCGACACGGCCCGGCGACGCGCTCGAGGGCTTCGGGCTGGTCGCAGTAGGCACAGCGGATGTTGCATCCGGTCAGCCGGACGAAGACCTGGCGCTCGCCGACCAGGGCCGCCTCACCCTGGATGGCGCTGAACACCTCCGAGACGAGGATGTCGCGGGGCCCGGTGGCTGGGCCGCCGGGCGGGGTGGGTCGCGGCGGGGCGGGGGAGGCCCCGCTCATGCCCGTGCCGGATCGTCGATGCCGGCGGCCGCGAATCCCTGGGTCCGCAGCCGACAGGCGTCACACACGCCACAGGGCCGGTCGCCCCCGAGGTAGCAGGACCACGTGAGGTGGAGTGGGGCCTCCAGCTCGGTGCCGAGGCGCACGATCTCCTCCTTGGTGCGGTCGATCAGCGGCGTGCGGATGGCGATCGGGTCCCCCTCCACGCCGCGGCGCTGGCCGGTGGCGGCCACGCCGCGGAACGCCTCGATGAACTCGGGGCGGCAGTCGGGATAGCCCGAGTAGTCGATGGCGTTGACCCCGATCCACACCGCGTCGAGGTCGCGTGCCTCGGCCACACCGAGGGCCACGGCCAGGAAGATGCTGTTGCGGGCGGGAACGTACGTGCTCGGGATGCCGTCGTCGACCCCGCCGGTCGGCACGTCGATCGTGCCGTCGGTCAGGGCCGAGCCACCCCACGCCGACGTGTCGAGTTGGACCACGAGGTGCTCGGCCCGGTAGTGGCCGGCCACGCCGGCGGCCCGGTCGAGCTCCACCCGGTGGCGCTGGCCGTAGTCGAAGGTGAGGGCGAGCGGCGCCCGGTCCGACCCGGCCGCCGCCAGGGCCATGCACACCGTGGAGTCGAGGCCTCCCGAGAGCACCACCAGGTCCGCGGCCACGGTCAGGCGCCCGGGTGTCGCACCAGGTCGACCCACGAGTCCGTGGTCTCGCACAGGCGGAGGGCGGCGAGGTCCAGTCCGGCAGCCGTGAGCAGCTCCCAGGCCCGGTGGGCGAGCAGCTCGGCCGTCGGGTTGTCGAGCACCTCGTTGAGATTCCGGTGGTCCCAGGCGTCGATTACCTCGGCCCGCACCACGGTCTGCAGGGTGTCGAAGTCGAGGACGACCCCGTTGGCGTCGAGCGGGCCGTCCACCGAGACGTCGAGCCGGTACGAGTGCCCGTGGAGGTTGTGGCACTTCCCGGGGTGCCAGGCCAGCCGGTGGGCGGCCTCGAAGGTGAACGTGCACGTGACCCGGGTGCGCGGTGCAGGCATGGCCCGACGCTACTCGGCGTCCCGACCGACGCCGTCGGTCGAAGTGGGATCGGTGGTGCCGCCGGTAGGCTGGGGAGAAATGGACAGCCCCGAGGTTGGAGACGCGTCGATGCAGGGTCAGGGCCAGGACGGACGACCGGTCGCCGGCACCGGGGCGTTCGGCCCCAACGCCTGGCTCGTCGAGGACATGTACGAGCGGTACCAGACGGACCCGACCTCGGTGTCGGACTCCTGGCAGGAGTTCTTCGCCGACTACCGGCCCACCGGGACCGTGCCGGCCGTGGTGGCCACGGCGGCCGCGCCCCCGACCGCCACCCCGGCACCGACGGCGCCCGCACCGGCCCCCGCCAAGTCGGCCGGTCCCTCGGCCGCGGTGGCCGGGGCGACCCCGCTGCGGGGGGCCGCCGGCCGCATCGTGACCAACATGGAGGCCTCGCTCGGTGTGCCCACGGCCACCAGCGTGCGGGTCGTGCCGGCCAAGCTCCTCGAGGTCAACCGCACGATCGTCAACAACCAGCTGCAGCGCACCACCGGGGGCAAGGTCAGCTTCACCCACCTGATCGGCTACGCCGTGGTCAAGGCGTTGATGGCCGTTCCGGCCATGAACGCCGCCTTCGTCGAGGACGCCGACGGCAAGGGGACCCCGGGGGTGCTCCGGCACGACCATGTGGGGCTCGGCCTGGCCGTGGACGTCGAGAAGGGGAGCGGCCGGACCCTGCTGGTGCCCTGCATCGCCGACGCCGACACGCGGGACTTCCAGGGGTTCGTCGCCGCCTACGAGGACCTCGTACGCAAGATCCACACCAACAAGATCGCCCCCGACGACTTCGCCGGCACCACGGTCACCCTGACCAACCCCGGCACCATCGGCACGGTCCAGTCGGTGCCGCGCCTGATGCCCGGACAGGGCGTCATCGTCGGCGTGGGCGCCCTCGGGGTGCCGCCGGGCTTCGAGGCCACCGACCCGCGCATGCTGGCCGAGCTCGGCGTGGGCAAGACGGTGACCGTCACGTCCACCTACGACCACCGGATCATCCAGGGCGCCGAGTCGGGGCTCTTCCTGGCCCACGTCTCCGAGTGCCTGATGGGGCGGCACGGCTTCTACGAGGAGGTGTTCGGGTCACTCGGCATCCCCTACGAGCCGGTCACCTGGCAGCGGGACACCTCCGCGGTCGACGAGGCCGACGGCGGCCACGAGCGCCTCATCAAGCAGAACCACGTGCAGACCCTCGTCAACATGTACCGGGTGCGCGGCCACCTCATCGCCCATCTCGACCCGCTCGACGCCGAGCCGGTCGAACTGCACCCCGAGCTCGACCCGCTCCACTACGGCCTCACGATCTGGGACCTGCCCCGCACGTTCGTCGCCGATGGCCTTGCCGGCAAGCAGCTCGCCACCCTCGACGAGATCCTCTCGGTCCTGCGCGACGCCTACTGCCGCACCCTGGGCGTCGAGTACATGCACATCCAGGACCCCGAGCAGAAGCGGTGGATCCAGCAGCACGT
>CAZULR010000307.1:0-3807 GCA_964621235.1 uncultured Acidimicrobiaceae bacterium | reverse complement strand
TCACCCAGGGCATGATCCGCATGGACGGCAAGAAGATGTCGAAGTCGAAGGGCAACCTGGTGGCGCCCTCGAGCTACCTCACCACGGTCGGTGCGGACGCGCTGCGCCTGTTCCACCTCTTCGTCGGCCCTCCGGCGGACGACGTCGACTGGTCCGCCCAGACCGACTCCGTCATCGACGGGTGCGCCCGCTACCTCGACAGGGTCTGGAGGCTCGCCGCACCCGCGGCGTCCCGCCCGGCCGGCGACGCCTCGGGTGCGCTGACGGAAGAAGACCTCGCCGTGCGCCGGGCGAGTCACCGGCTCATCGACCGGGTGTCCCGGGACTACGAGCGCTGGTCCTACAACACGGCGGTCGCCGCCTGCATGGAGTTCGTCAACCTGCTCGCTCCCTACGTGAAGTCCGGTGGACGTGCCGACGTGTGCGACGAGGCCGTCGACACGCTCCTCCTCCTGCTCGCCCCGATGACTCCGCACCTGGCCGCCGAGGCGTGGGAGCGACGTCACGGCAACCACATCCACCTGGAGGCATGGCCGGTGGCCGACCCGGCACTGCTGGTCGAGGCCACGGTCACGATGGTCGTCCAGGTCAACGGCAAGGTGCGGGACCGGATCGAGGTGGCGCCCGACGTGTCCGAAGAGGAGGCCGAACGCCTGGCCCTGGCGTCGCCGGCGGTGGTCGAGGCACTCGGGGGCGGCATGCCCAGACGGGTGATCGTGCGGCCGCCCAAACTGGTCAACGTCGTCGTCTGACGACTGGCGGGCCGTAGGGGTGAGCGTCAACGAGGACGAGCGACTTCGACGTCGCCGGCTCCGGTCCCAGGGGCTGTCCGGCCCCCCGGCTCGTGCGCCGGAAGCGGTCGTCGGCCGGCTGCTGGCGGTGCAGGCCCAGGACGGACGAGGGTTCCGGCTCGCCGTGCGCAGTCGCAGCCACGGGTTGACCGCCCAGGACGTCGATGCCGCGCTGGGCGACAGACGACTCGTCGTGACGTGGCTCAACCGGGGCACGCTGCACCTGGTCCGTACGGAGGACTACTGGTGGCTCCACCGCCTGACCGCCCACCGGGTCCTGGCGGGGGTGCAGACACGCCTGCGCGGCCTCGGAGTCGGCGCCGGCGACGAGGAGCGGGGTGTGGCCGTCGTCGTCGATGCCCTCGGCGGCGAGGGCCCGCTCACCCGGCTGCAGCTGCGGGACCGACTCGACGCCGCCGGCGTTCCCACGGCGGGCCAGGCGCTCGTGCACGTCCTCGCTGCGGCGAGCCTCCGGGGCCTCGTGGTCCGCGGGCCGGTGGTGGACGGCCACCACGCCTTCGTATCGGTCGAGTCGTGGCTGGGGCGTCCACCGCAGCGCGGTGACCGCGCCGACGACCTCGACCGGCTGGCCCGGCGCTACCTGGTCGGCCACGGTCCGGCCACTCCCACCGACCTCGCCGCGTGGGCCGGTGTCACCCTCGGCGACGCCCGACGCGCCGTCGAGGCGATCGGTGACGGCCTCCGGGAGGTCGGCGGCGGGGTGGTGCCGGCCGATGCTCCACCCCGGGCGATCGCACCGCCGCGCGCCCGGCTGCTCGGACCGTTCGACCCCGTGCTGCACGGGTGGGCGTCGAGGGCGCCGTTCGTCGGGCCGCACCGCTCGGTGGTGACGACCAACGGGATCTTCCGGGCGTCCTGCCTGGTGGGCGGTCGGGTGGTCGGGACCTGGACCCTTCCGTCGGCCGGACCCATCCTCGACCTGCTCGAAGTGGTGGCCGACGCCGACCGGGAGGCGCTCGCCTCCGACGCCTGGGACGTCGTGCGCTTCCTCGGCCACCCCGGCGGTGCGCCGAGGTTCGCCGGCGACCGCACCGGAGCCCGGCGCTAGGCGCGCCGCCCGGAGGCGACCGGGTCAGGACCGGAAGTCGACCAGGACCTCCGCCCAGCGCTCGGGGCTGATGCCCGAGGGGGCGTAGACGTTGAACCGGTCGACGAGGTCGCCGAAGCGGGAGCGGACCTCGGCGGCGATGGTGTCGAGGTCGCCGACGACCGCGAACGCATGAAGCACCTCGTCGTCGATGAGGTCGGCCATGCCGTCCCAGTCGCCCCGCTTCGAAAGGGTGTTGAGGTCCTTCTGCAGTTCGCCCCATCCGTGCAGCTCGAGCACCGGACGGTAGGCGGGCGTGGAGCCGTAGAAGGCGAGCTGCTTGCGGGTCGCGGCCACCGATGCCGCCAGCGACGGTTCGTCGACCCCGGTGACCACCATGCCGGGAAAGGAGATCTGGAAGGCCGAGCGGTCCCGTCCGCTGGCGGCGAGCCCGCGTTCGACCGACGGCACCGTCACCTCACGCAGGTAGCGCTCGGTGGTGAAGGCGTGGGCCAGGAGTCCGTCCGCCACCTCGCCGGCGACCTCCGTCATGAGGCGGCCCACCCCGGCCAGGAAGATCGGCGGATTGCCGTAGGGGTTGGGCCCCGGGTCGAACATCGGGGTCATCAGCGTGTGGCGGTAGTACTCGCCACGGAAGGCCAGGCGGCTGCCGTCGGACCACGAGGTCCAGATCGCCCGGATGGCCAGGATCAGCTCCCGCATCCGGGGGGCGGGATGTGACCACGGCATCGAGAACCGCTTTTCGATGTGGGGTTTGATCTGGGACCCGAGGCCGAGCATGAATCGTCCGGCCGACGCCGTCTGGAGGTCGTTGGCGGTCACGGCGAGCGTCATCGGATTGCGGGCGAACGCCACGGCGATGCCGGTGCCGACCTGGATCCGCTCCGTGTGCTCGGCCGCCAGGACGAGGGGGAGGAACGGGTCGTGGCTGACCTCGGCCGACCAGATCCCGTCGTAGCCGGCGTCCTCGGCGGCCACGGCCTGGGCCACCACGCCCGATGGATCGAATCCGATGGTCCCGTCGACGAGCATGGGCCACCGTACCAACGCTGTCACTGCAGCCGATCCCGGCAGAGGAGGGGGCGTAGTGATGCTGGGTAGTTGCATAACCACGCTCCGTGGCAGCACAATTGGCTGGTGATGACGAACGGCCACGATGCGGTGTCTCCGCGCCCGGTTCCAGAGGCCGGATTCGGGGGCGGCCCGCCAGCGGTAACCGACGACGAGCGCAACCGCTACGGGGCCCTGCTCGATGCGGCGGCGGAGCGGGGCCTGCTGTCGCCGACCGAGTACCAGGCCCGCCTCGGCGAGGTGGCCGAAGCCCCGTCGGTCGCCGAACTCCAGCGCATCGTGACCGAACTGCCGGCGTTCGGCATCCCCACGGCGGCCGCGGCCGGTCGTGGTGCCGGAGTGGCGAGCTCGGGGGGTGCGACCGCTTCGACGGCCGGCGGTCCGTCGGCGCCGGACCTCGACGCCATCCTCTGGGCCGGACGCACCCAGGCGGTGGCCCGACGGGACCGGGGGAATCAGTGGATCGTGCTCGCCGTGGTGGTCGGCGTCCTACTGGTCGCCCTCGTGGCGCTCGGGCTGGTGGCCGCCCACCTGACCCACACCCACGGTGCGGGCACGCCGGCCGCCGTGGTCGGTCGGCTCAGTTCCCTTCGCCTCTGAGGAACTGCTCCAGCTCTTCCGCGATCTCGTCCCCGCTGGGCAGGTCGGAGGCGAAGCCCAGCGGCGTCCCCTCCTCGGAGTCAATCGCCGCCTCGAGCCGACGCACCATCTCCACGTGGTCGGGATTGGCGCCGATGAGCTCGTCCACCTGACTGCGTGACGATTCGCCGGCGGTGCGCAGGTCGACCGTGTCGAGCACGGTGCCCGTCACCGCGCACAGCCCCTCGATGAGGGCGGCGCTGGCCTCGGGGTAGGGCATGGCCGAGACGTAGTGGG
>CAZULR010000306.1:1172-3813 GCA_964621235.1 uncultured Acidimicrobiaceae bacterium | reverse complement strand
ACCTGCACATCCTGCAGTCCGGCGGCAACTCCGTCTCCGGCCTCATCGCCAACCTCTACTCCGAGTCGTCCACCTTCGGCACGTCCGCACTGATGGCCGCGGGGCTCACACTCTTCGCCATCGTCCTGATCATCAATTTCGCCGCCTCCGCCGTGGTGGCCCGGTCGCGCTCCGGCGCGGAGAGCGACGCCTGAGATGACGCTCCTCGATCAGCCGGAGCGCCGGATGGAGGCGCCCGTCGTGCGACCGCCGGAACCGCAGGTGCGCCGCAAGGTGCGCGGAATCCGCCGCGAGATGGTGCTCAACATGGCCGGCGCCGCCCTGGCCGGGGTGAGCGCCTCCTGGCTCCTGTCCCTCGTCGCCGGCCTGTCGGGCATCCTGGGGTTCGTCATCGTGGCCTACCTCCTCTTCGTGGTGGTCTACGGGGTGCTCGTGTCGCTGACCGAGGACCGGCCGGCGGTGACCGACGCGGTCATGACCGTGCTCATGGCGACGATGGCCGTGATCGCCTTCGCCGCCCTCGGGCTCGTCATCTTCTTCACGCTGGCCAAGGGCTGGCACGCACTGGTGCACCTCAACACCTATACACAGGACCTGTCGAGCGCCGGCCCGCTCGCCCCGTTGACCAAGGGCGGCATCGGCCACGCCATCGTCGGCACGCTGTGGATGATCGGGATCGCCGTCGTGCTGACCGTCCCGCTGGGGCTGGTGGCCGCCGTCTACCTCGACATGACGCGGAGCCGTCCCGCCCGGACCTTCCGGACCATCGTCGAGGCCATGTCGGCCCTGCCGAGCATCCTGGCCGGTCTCTTCATCTATGCGGCCTGGATCCTCACCCTGGGCTTCGAGCACAGCGGCCTGGCCGCCGCCCTCGCCCTCAGCGTCATGATGCTGCCCTACATGATCCGGGCCTCGGACCTGGCGCTACGCCTGGTCCCGGGCAGCCTGCGCGAGGCGTCCGCGGCCCTGGGTGCCCCCTCGTGGCGGGGCGAGCTCCAGGTCGTGATCCCGACGGCGCGGTCGGGACTCGCGACCGCGGTGATCCTCGGCATCGCCCGGGGGATCGGCGAGGCGTCGCCGGTCCTGCTGACGGCGGGTTACACGACCTACATCAACGCCGACCCGCTGCACGGGCCGATGGCCTCGCTCCCGCTCACGGCCCTGAAGCTGGTGCAGACCGGGAACCCGAACTACACGGCGCGGGCGTTCGCCGCGGCGTCGTTCCTCCTCCTGTTGGTCATCGTCCTGTTCGTGACCGCCCGAAAGATCGGCGGCTGGGGCCCAGGGCACCTGTCCGACCGCGGCCTGCGCCGGGTCCGCGAGGCCTCGGCCCGCGACCTCGCCCGCTACCAGCGGAAGCTCGGCGCCGCCGCCCCGGCGGTCCCGGCCGGCTACGGAGCCGACCCCTGGCCCCCCGGACCACCCGATCCCGACACGAGACCCACGGAGCCACCCCGATGACCGTCCACCTCCGCTCCAACCGCCTGCTGCAGGTCGCCGTCGCCGTCCTGGCGAGCGTGGCCGTGGCGTTGGTGACCGTGGCGTCTTCCCCGGCCGGCCCGGCGGGCGCCACGTCCTACGTGCCGGTCTCCGGTGACGGGTCCTCGTGGTCGGCCGGAGCGCTCGACCAGTGGATCGCCGACGTGCACCGTGACGGGATCCAGATCAATTACACGGCCGACGGGTCGACGACGGGTCGCGACAACTTCATCTCGGGGCAGAGCGACTTCGCCGCGTCGGACATCCCCTTCCAGACGAATCCCACCGACGGCTCGTCACAACCCGAGCACCCCCAGGCCGGGAGCTACGCCTACATGCCGATCACGGCCGGCGGCACCGTGTTCATGTACAACCTCAAGATCAACGGGCAGCGGGTGACCAACCTGCGGCTGTCGGGCGTGAACATCTCCAAGATCTTCACCGGTGCCATCACCAACTGGGACGACCCGGCCCTGGCGGCCGACAACCCGGGCCTGCGCCTGCCCAACCAGTCCATCGTCCCCGTGGTCCGCTCCGACGGCTCGGGCACGAGCTACGAGCTGTCGGAGTGGATGATCAGCCAGAATCCGGCGTTGTGGAACGCCTACTGCGCCCGGGTGGGCCGGTCCGGGGAGTGCGGAGCCACCTCGTTCTACCCGACGGTCACCGGCATGATCGCCCAGAACGGTGACCTCGGCGTGGCCTCATACGTGTCCCAGGCGTTCGCCAGCGGATCGATTGGCTACGTCAACTACTACTACGCCCTCTCGTCGCACTTCCCGGTCGTGCAGATGCTCAACGCCGCCGGCTACTACACGGAGCCGACACCGCAGAACGTGGCCGTCTCCCTCCTCCAGGACCAGGTCGACACCACCGACGTCAACAATCCGGCGCTCTACCTGACCCAGAAGCTCGAGGGCGTCTACACCGACCAAGACCCGCGGTCCTATCCGCTGTCCTCCTACGGCTACCTGATCCTGCCCACCAAGGTCGGGAACAGCTTCTCGACGGCCAAGGGCGCGACGCTCGCCGCCTTCGCGTATTACGCGATGTGCCAGGGCCAACAGGAGTCCGCCGCGCTCGGCTACTCGCCGATGCCGATCAACCTGGTCCAGGCCAGCTTCGCCCAGATCGCCAAGATCCCGGGCGCCGACGTGCAGTC
>CAZULR010000306.1:0-1072 GCA_964621235.1 uncultured Acidimicrobiaceae bacterium | reverse complement strand
CGCCCCGCCGCGCCCTGCTCGGCGCGGGGGTCGGTGCTGCCGTCGGCCTGATCGTCTTCGTGACCGTCCCCGGACTCCAGCCCGGGGCGGGAGCGGCCGCCAACCCACTGGCCGGGAGCCAGGGGATCGTGACGTCCCTGCCCTCGACGTCGTCGGCGGTCACGGTCTCGGGACACGGTGCGTACGCCGGACTGAAGGTCACCGTGAACCAGACGCAGAACCTGGTCGACCAGGCCGTGTCGGTGTCCTGGACGGGTGGCACACAGACCACGTCCGACACTGCCTTCCAGTCCAACTACCTGCAGATCTTCGAGTGCTGGGGCGACCCGCAGAGCACCGACCCGGTGACGACCGACGATCCGGGGCCGCTGCCCACCCAGTGCCAGTTCGGTGCCGAGACGATCTCGAGCGCGGCCTACCCGGTCAAGGAGCCGGGCTTCGAGTACTCCCGCGTGCTGACCCAGAAGTCGTGGAGCACCTATGACACGGGCCTCGGTTGGAGTGACCCGTCGACCGGATTCGTCGTGGCTCCGTTCCAGGCCGTCGACGGCACGCTCGTCAACCAGCAGGCCGACTACAACTACGACCTCGACCCGTTCAATCCGAAGCCCTTCTGGCTCAACCAGTACTTCCGCTACGGGACGTCCAACGAGGTTGACTTCGCCCGCACCTATGCCGACGGCACGGGCCAGCAGCTGTTCCAGGTCCAGACGGGCCTTGAGGCGCCGGGACTCGGCTGCGGCCAGAGCCTGCAGCCGGTCTCCGGCGGCACCAAAGTCCCCCAGTGCTGGATCGTGGTCGTGCCCCGCGGCACGCCCGCCCAGGAGAATCCGTCCGGCGTGACCGACGAGAACGTCCTGACCTCCCCGCTCACGCCGACGGCCTGGGCCAACCGGATCGCCATCCCGATCAGCTTCAACCCGGTCGGGTCGAGCTGCGCCATCAACGCCACCGCCAACGAGATCATCGGCAACGAGATGGCGGCATCGGCGGCGTCGAGCTGGCAGGCGGCCCTCTGCGACCAGCCGGGCTCACCCACCTTCAGCTACATCGAGAACACCGACGACCAGGC
>CAZULR010000305.1:0-3829 GCA_964621235.1 uncultured Acidimicrobiaceae bacterium | reverse complement strand
GCAGAACGCCAGGGTGTCCCGGGCCGAGGCCGAGGGGAAGTCGTCGAGTTCCATGAGTGGAGGTCCTGAAGAAAAAGGGGAGTGCGTGGGCAAGCGTGACGGAGGTCACGCGTGAGGGGCGTGCGCCACCAGGGAGTGGGGCGGGACGCAGGAGATGGCGGGGCCGGGCCGGCGGCGGGGGCGGTGGCGCGCGGGGCGCACCGACCTGGCAACTGTAGCAAGTCGGCTCGCCGTCGGCGCACCCGGGCGGCGGCGACGTCCGGTGCCACCGACCACCGATGTCCGTAATTGTGGGCATCATGTCATTGACGCCATAGCTCTCCGGGCGCAGCATGGGGGCATGGCCGACCGGAGCGTGGTGATCGTGGGGTACCCGGGCGTGCAGTCGCTCGACGTGACGGGTCCGTTCGAGGTCTTCGCCGGGGCGCGCCGGGCCGCCCGGTCCTTCGACATCGACGGCGGGTACGACGTACAACTGGTGGCCGCCGAGGGCGAGCCCGTCACCTCCGAGAGCGGCCTCACCCTCACGGCCGGGTCGCTCCCGCCACGCGGGACCCGCATCGACACGCTCCTCTTGCCGGGCGGGAGCGGCGTGGCCGGGGCGCGGCGGTCGCCTCCCCTCGTCGACTGGATCCGCCGGACGGGGCCCCGGGCGCGACGGGTGGCCACCGTGTGCTCCGGGGCCTTCCTGGCCGCCGAGGCGGGCCTCCTCGACGGGCGGCGGGTCACCACGCACTGGGCCCGGGCGGCCGAGCTCGCCGCCGACTATCCCTCCGTCACGGTCGATGCCGATCCGATCTACGTGCGCGACGGCTCCGTCTGGTCGAGCGCCGGCGTCACGGCCGGGATCGACCTCGCCCTCGCCCTGGTCGAGGACGACCTCGGGACCGACGTGGCCCAGCTGATCGCCCGATGGCTGGTGATGTTCCTCCACCGACCCGGTGGCCAGTCCCAGTTCGCCACGCCCGTGTGGGTGCGCCGGGCGGCACGCTCACCGGTCCGCGAGGCCCAGACCCGGGTCGAGTCCGCCCCGGGTGACGACCACCGGGTGGCGGCGCTGGCTGCGGCCGCATCCATGTCCGAGCGGCACTTCACCCGGGTCTTCGCCGCCGAGGTGGGGGAGACCCCGAGCCGGTTCGTCGAGCGGGTCCGCACCGAGGCGGCGCGCCGCGAGCTCGAGTCGACCGGCGACACCCTGGACGTGATCGCCGCCCGCTGCGGCTTCGGCACCGCCGAGACGCTGCGCCGGACCTTCCGCCGCCGCCTCCACACCAGTCCGGACGCCTACCGGCGCCGGTTCGCCACAGCACCTACCACCGGGAGCACCCCATGACCACACGGACGACCGTCGCCATCCCGCTCTTCGACAGCTTCACCGCGCTCGACGCCGTCGGGCCCTACGAGGTCCTCCAACGGGTGCCCACGATCGACGTGGTCGTGGTGGGCCACGAGCGGGGCGAGGTCCGCAGTGAGAACGGCATGCTGGGCATCACCCGGGACGCCACGTTCGAGGAGGTGCCGGCGCCCGACGTGCTGGTGTTCCCCGGCGGCGTCGGCACCCGGGTGCTCGAGCACGACCAACGGGTCCTCGACTGGGTGCGGACGGTGCACGCCACGTCCACCTGGACGACGTCGGTCTGCACCGGGTCCCTGGTGCTCGCCGCGGCCGGCCTGCTGACGGGGCTGACGGCCACCACCCACTGGGCCACCTACCCCGAGCTCGAGGTCTACGGCGTCACCCCCGTGGCCGACCGGGTGGTGGAGCACCTGGACCGGCGCATCCTGACCGCGGCGGGCGTGTCGAGCGGCATCGACATGGCGCTGCGCCTGGTCGAGCTCCTGGTCGACACCACGGCCGCCCGGGCGGCCCAGCTGATGATCGAGTACGACCCGCAGCCCCCGTTCGACTCGGGATCCGTGGCCAAGACCTCCGAGGAGACCATGACCCGGGTCATCGAGTACGCCTCGGCCGGACGGTCCTGAGCGGTTCAGCCGGGTCGGGTCGCCGAGGGTGGGGTCGTGGCGACCACCCCAGGACGCGTGCGCCGGGCCAGCTGCCGTCATCCCTCCAGGAGTCGGAGCGCCAGTCGCCGTCCCCGGCCCTGCTTGAGTGCCAGGGTGATCCAGAGCTGGAAGAGGGCGTCGATAAGTGCCTCCTGGTCCTCGCCCACGTAGACGGGTCGGAGGCCCACCGCTCCGATGATCTCCTCGACCCTCGCACGGTCGCCCTCGGGCGCGGAGAAGAACAGGTCCGCCCGGCCGTCGGCGAACACCGGGTCCGCGAAGTTCTCCCCGCCGAGCGCGTTGAACGCCCGCGCGTAACGGACGGTGGCGGGCAGGGCGCCGCGGCTGTTGGCCACCGCCTCTCCCATCCGGTTGGTGGCGTCGATGACCAGCCTGCCGGCAAGGGCGGCTTCGTGCGACGACGCGAGCTCGGCGACCGCCGGGCCGGGGATCGCCAGGATCACGGGGTCCGCGCCGTCCAGCGCGTCGGCCACCGAGGTGACCCGGGTACCGGGCACGTCGACGGTGTCGTCCCCGGGGTGCCGGGAGCCGAACGTGACCTGATGGCCGGCACCGACGAGCGCCCGGCCGAGCGTCGTGGCGATGAACCCCGTTCCGATGATGGCGATGTCCATGGCGCTCCCCGGTCCGGTGTCCCACCCGGTTCTACCGGATCCGCCGGAGTTCCCGGACACGTCCGGCCAATGGTCGAGAACGGGACGGCGGGGCAGCCCCGATCCGCCGAGGTGCCCGTGTCGTGGGACCGGTGGCCCTCGGCGGACTACGGGTCACCGACCCGGTCGAACTCGGCGCGGACGAACAGCCTGGTCTTCAACCCGGCTCCGAACGGTCTCGACGTGAGCCCCCACGCGCTGCGGTCGATGGTCACGTCGACCCATACGGTCGCCCTGTCGGCCCGGGCGATGAAGTTGGCCGACAAGGTCAGCGGCCGCGTCTCGCCCTGCACCGATAGCGTGCCGTCCAGGTCGATGGCCCCCGGCCCGGTCGGCCGTCCACCCGTCACCTCGTAGGTGATGGTGGGATAGGTCCCGACATCCAGGAAGTCCGCCGACTTGAGGTGGGCGTCCCGTCGCCTGATCTTCGTGTGGACCGACGTGGCGTCGACGACCAGGCTTCCGGTGACGCCACCGTCGACGGCCACAGTCCCCGCTCCCTCGATCGCGCGGAACGTCCCCTTTGTCGGGATCAGCCAGAAGGCCGTGGTGTGGAACTCGATCGACGTCCGGTCGGGATCCAGCCGCCAGCCACCGCGGGCCGGTTCCAGGTCGGTTGGGTTCCGGCTGGGGGTGGTCACAGGACTCCCTCCGCGAGTTCGATGGTCCGCTGATCTCACCACAGACGGGGACCGTCCACCAGAGGGATGGTGAAGTGTGCTCCCGGGCGCGTCGGTCCGGATGGCGTCCGCCGTGCCGCCGTCGATCGTGGCGCCCCTGAGGCCCGGGCGGTCCCCATGGGCCGGCGGGACCGCCCGGGCAGGCGGCCACACTGCATGCCACACTGGGAGCGGCGGCCGGGGAGCCGCCGGGGGAGGGAAGCGTCATGGGGGAAGTCCGATACGGCGCTCGACCGGTGGTGGAGCAGTCCAACCGCGAGGTCGAGGCCACCCGCAGCGCGATCTGGTCCAAGGCGGTCACCATCGTCTTCCGCACCGATCCGGAAGCCATCGCCGCCGTCCTGCCGCGCCCGCTCGAGCCCGCCGGGCCGACGGCCCGGCTCCGCATCGCCGTGGTCGACATGGGGACCGGCCTCCCGACCTTCGGTGCCGGCTGGTTCGGCGTCCGGGCCCGCCACGGCGACGTCGAAG
>CAZULR010000304.1:0-3835 GCA_964621235.1 uncultured Acidimicrobiaceae bacterium | reverse complement strand
AGGAGCTCTCGCTGATCGAGCACAACGCCTGCCCCACCGAGGGGTCGTGCGCCGGTATGTTCACCGCCAACACCATGGCCTCGGTCGCCGAGGCCCTCGGGATGTCCCTACCCGGCAGCTCGTCCGCCCCGGCGGTCGACCGCCGGCGCGAGGACCTGGCCATCGCATCGGGCCAGGCCGTCGTGGAGCTCCTCCGCGCCGGCATCCGCCCGCGTCAGATCCTGACCAAGGAGGCGTTCGAGAACGCCATCAGCGTGGTCATGGCCCTGGGCGGCTCGACCAACGCGGTGCTCCACCTCCTGGCCATCGCCTATGAGGCCCGGGTGGACCTGACGCTCGACGACTTCAACAAGGTGGCCGCCCGGGTCCCCCACCTGGCGGACACCAAGCCGCACGGCAAGTACCACATGTCCGACCTCGACCGGATCGGCGGCGTCCCGGTGGTGCTCGCCCAGCTGCTGGAGGCGGGGCTGCTCCACGGCGACTGCATGACCGTCACGGGCCGGACGATGGCCCAGAACCTGGAGTCCCTCGACCCGCCCGCTCCCGATGGCGACGTGGTGCACGTCCTGTCCGACCCGATCCACGCCCAGGGCGGCATCGCCGTGCTGACAGGGTCGCTCGCCCCGAAGGGGGCGGTGGTCAAGGTGGCCGGGATCGACACGCTGACCTTCGACGGCACGGCCCGGGTCTTCGACGGCGAGGACAAGGCGATGGAGGCCATCCTGGCGGGCGCCATCGAACCCAACACGGTGGTGGTCATCCGCTACGAGGGGCCGAAGGGCGGTCCCGGCATGCGGGAGATGCTGGCCATCACCGGGGCCATGAAAGGCGTCGGCCGCGGAAGCGACTGCGCCCTGGTGACCGATGGGCGGTTCTCGGGCGGCACGCACGGCTTCTGCATCGGGCACGTGGCCCCCGAGGCGGTCGAGGGTGGGCCGATCGGCCTCGTCGCCGACGGCGACCGGATCGTCGTGGACGTCGGGCGCCTGTCCATCGACCTGCTGGTGGACGACGAGGAGCTGGCCCGCCGACGGTCCGAACTGAAGCACCCGGCGCCCCGGTACACGACCGGGGTGCTGGCCAAGTTCGCCCGCCTGGTGACCGGTGCCGAACGGGGCGCCGTCACCGAGGCCTGAGGCCCCGGGGAAGGAGCCGGACGGTGGCCACGTGGGCCGCGTTCCGGCGCGGCGCCCCTGAGCTGGCAGCCGTGGCCGAGGCCAGGATGGCCGAGGACGGCCTGGTGTTGGTGGGCACCCTGCGGTCGAACGGCTGGCCCCGGCTCAGCCCGGTCGAGCCCCTCGTGGTGGGCGACGACCTCTATCTCGGCATGATGTGGCGGTCCCGCAAGGCGCTCGACCTGCTGGCCGATCCCCGGTGCACGGTGCATACGACCGTGCACGACCGTGCCGGCACCCAGGGGGACGTCAAGGTCTACGGGTGGGCCGTCGTCGTCACCGATCCCGATGAGCGGGAGCGGTACCGCACAGCCCTGGAGGAGGCCGTCGGCTGGCGCCCCGAGGGCGACTTCCACCTCTTCGCCGTCGACATCACCGAGGTCGGCTACTTCCGGGTCGTCGACGGGGGGCACGACACCCGGGCCTGGCGACCGTGACGACCGCGCTGGACGTTCCGACCGGGGCGTGCAAGAATGTCCGGACCATGCGTACCTCCACGTTCCGCCGCACCATCCTGGTACTCGTCTCGTAGCGCACGCGACGCCCCTTTCGCCGTGTGCGCTTTCCGACCTCCCAGACGGGAGGTCGTTTTCATGTCCGCCCTCGGGTCCGACCGGGCGGCGTGACCCAGCCGCCCGACCGACCACCCGACATCACCGACCATCGCCGACAAGGAGCACCCGATGGAACTCACCGGAGCACAGGCACTGATCAAGAGCCTCGAGATGCAGCACGTGGAGGTCATGTTCGGCCTCCCCGGCGGCGCCATCCTGCCGGTCTACGACCCCATCCTCGACTCGTCGATCCGCCACATCCTCGTGCGCCACGAGCAGGGTGCCGGCCACATGGCCCAGGGCTACGCCCAGGTCACCGGCCGGCCCGGCGTGGCCATGGCCACCTCCGGCCCGGGTGCCACCAACGTGGTGACACCCCTGGCCGACGCCTACATGGACTCGACACCGCTCGTCGTCGTCACGGGTCAGGTGGCCACCACGGCCATCGGCACCGATGCCTTCCAGGAGAGCGACATCACCGGCATCACCATGGGGATCACCAAGCACAACTGGCTGATCACCGACGTGAACGACATCCCGCGGGTGGTCGCGGAGGCCTTCCACGTGGCCACGACCGGCCGACCGGGCCCGGTCCTCATCGACATCCCGAAGGACATCGCCCAGTCGACCATGGAGTGGTACTGGCCGGCTCCCGAGGACCTTGACCTGCCCGGCTACCGGCCCGTCACCGAGGGCGACCCGACGTTGGTGCGCGAGGCCGCGGAACTGCTGCTGGCCGCCGAGCGCCCCGTCATCTACGCCGGCGGTGGCATCCTGAAGGCCCGCGCCGCCGACGCGCTGCGCGAGCTGGCCGAGCGCACCGGCATCCCGGTGGTCACCACCCTGATGGCCCGGGGCTGCTTCCCCGACTCCCACCCGCTGTGCCTGGGCATGCCCGGCATGCACGGCAACTACACGGCGGTCACCGCCATGCAGAAGGCGGACCTGCTGATCGCCCTGGGCAGCCGCTTCGACGACCGGGTGACGGGCAGGGTCTCGGCGTTCGCGCCGGACGCCAAGGTGATCCACGTCGACATCGACCCGGCCGAGCACCACAAGGTCCGGAGGGCCGACGTGGCCATCGCCGGTGACTGCCGGCTGGTGATCGAGGAGCTGCTGCTGGCGCTCGACGCGCTGGGGCTCGCCCACTCCGAGGCGACGCGGGGCGGCCGGGGCGGATCGCCCTCCGATGCCGTGCCCGGCGCACCGGCGGCCGCCGGGTCGTTGGCGGCGTCCTTCCCCCGGGAGCGCCTGGCACCGTGGCGGGCCCGGCTCGGCGCATGGCAGGAGCGCTTCCCGCTGGTCTACGACCAGCAGCCCGGGGCCGGCCCGCTCAAGCCCCAGTTCGTCATCGAGCAGCTCCGGGACCAGACGCCGGAGGACACCATCGTGGCCTCGGGCGTCGGCCAGCACCAGATGTTCGCCTCGCAGTGGTGGCAGTTCGACCATCCCTACACGTGGGTCAACTCGGGCGGCCTCGGCACCATGGGCTTCGCCGTGCCGTCGGCCATCGGCGCCAAGGTCGGCCGTCCCGACAAGATGGTCTGGGCCGTCGACGGCGACGGCTGCTTCCAGATGACCGCCCAGGAGCTGGTGACCGCCAGCTCGGAGCGGATCCCGGTGAAGATCGCCATCCTCAACAACGCCTATCTCGGCATGGTCCGCCAATGGCAGGAGATGTTCTACGAGGAGCGGTACTCCGAGGTCTACCTGTCCCCGGACCTGCCCGACTACGTGGGCTGGGCCGAGGCGATGGGGTGCGTGGGCATCAGGGTCGAGTCGCCCGACGACGTCGCCACGGCGATCGACAAGGCCAACTCCGTCGACGACCGGCCGGTGGTGATCGACTTCCGGACGGACGCCTTCGAGAAGGTGTTCCCCATGGTCGCCGCCGGTGCGTCGAACGACGACATCATGGTCGACCCCTCACTCCTGGGGGAGGCGGGCGCGTGAGCGTGTACGGCACGGACAAGCGCCACCACACCTTGACGGTCCTGGTGGAGAACAAGTCCGGGGTGCTCGCCCGGGTGGCGAGCCTCTTTTCGCGACGCGGCTACAACATCTTCAGCCTGGCCGTGGCCCCGTCCGACAACCCGAGGTTCA
>CAZULR010000303.1:0-3836 GCA_964621235.1 uncultured Acidimicrobiaceae bacterium | reverse complement strand
GGCAGCGCGCAGCCCTGCCCGGACAGCAGGCCGGTGCCGGCCCAGGCCACCATGGAGGCCGCGACGTCGAGGTCGGCGTCGGCGCAGACCACGGTGGGCGACTTGCCCCCGAGCTCCAGGGCCAGTGGTGTCAGGTGGGTGGCCGCGGCGGCCATCACCCTACGGGCGGCCACCGCTCCCCCGGTGAAGGTGAGCTTGTCGACCCCCGGGTGCCC
Source organism: uncultured Acidimicrobiaceae bacterium (assembly GCA_964621235.1). GTDB lineage: Bacteria > Actinomycetota > Acidimicrobiia > Acidimicrobiales > RAAP-2 > Bog-756. Next base: position 3,621 of record CAZULR010000303.1, on the reverse strand, counting down.
GGCCAGCGCACCACCGGCGACGGCACCACCCACCACCACGTTCAGGACGCCGGCGGGCACACCGGCCTCGAGGGCCAGCTCGGCGAACCGGAGCATCCCGAACGGCGCCAGCTCCGGCGGCTTGGCCACCACCGCGTTGCCGGCCGCCAGGGCGGGGCCGCACTTCTGGCCCATGCCGGCCATCGAGCCGTTCCACGGCGGAATGGCACCGATGACCCCGTAGGGCTCGCGTCGCAACGTGGCCGCCCCCCGGGGCACCTCCAGTCCCTCCGGCCCGAGGGTGACGGCGAGCTCGGCGTAGTACCGCACCCAAGACGCCGCGGCGTGGCCGGGCCGCAGCACCGACACCGGTGTCCCGTTGTCGAGTGCGCCCAGTTCGGCGGCCTCGTCCCGGTGGTCCTCCAAGAGCTCGGCCAGGGCCAGGAGGACGGACCGTCGACCCTCGGCACCGAGGGCGGCCCAGGCGGGCTGGGCGCGTCGGGCCGCCTCCACCGCGGCGTCGACGTCGTCGGGTCCGGCCAGGCCGACGTCCGCCTGGACCTCGCCGGTCGCCGCATATCGGTGCTCGTGCACGCCGGCGGCGCTCGATCGCACCCACCGGTCGCCGATCAGATGGCCCTGGGCCGCGAGCCGGCGCACCGTGACCGAGACCGGCGTCGTCCTCATGGGACCACGTAGCCCCCGTCCACCGGCAGGGCGACGCCGAGGACGAACGACGCAGCCGGTGTGCACAGCCACACCGCCGCCTCGGCGACCTCACTGGCCTCACCGATGCGTCCGATGGGGTGCAGGGCCCTCAGGTGGGTGTCGATCGAGGGCTGACGCCGCACGGCCTCGTCGACCATGGGGGTCCGAGCCGTGCCCGGGCAGATGGCGTTGACCCGGATGCCCTGGGCGCCGTAGTCGAGCGCCGCCACCTTGGTCAGCCCGATCACCCCGTGCTTGGACGCGGTGTAGGCCGCCTGGTGCGGATAGGCGACCAGGCCCACACCGGACGCCGTGTTGACGATGGCCCCGCCCCCGCGGGCCAGCATCGCCGGGATCTCGGCCTTCATGCAGTAATAGACCCCGTTCAGCATGACGGCCAGCGTGCGGTGCCACCCCTCGTCGGGATAGTCGGCCAGTGCCGCCATGGGCGCGGCGATCCCGGCGTTGTTGTGGGCGCAGTCGAGGCCACCGAAGGTGTCCACGGCGAAGTCGACCATGGCCGCCACCTCGTGGGGAACGCTCACGTCCGTGCGGACGAACCCCGCCTGCCCACCCGCCGACTCCACCAGCTCGACCGTCTGGCGACCGCCGTCCTCGTCGATGTCGGCCACCACCACGGCTGCCCCCTCGCGGGCGAAGATCTGGGCCGCGGCCCGGCCGATGCCCATCGCCGCGCCGGTCACGACGGCGACCTTCCCCTCCAGGGCTCCCATCCCGGTCACAGTACCGGCGTCCGGCCCAGCGGGTACGTTTCCCGGATGCACCAGTCCGAGCACGCAGCACGGCTGTCCGGCAAGGTCGCCCTCGTCACCGGCGCCGCCGGGGGAATCGGGGCGGCCGTGGTCCGGCGCCTGACCGACGACGGCGCCGCGGTGGTGGGCGCCGATCTCGAGCCGACCGCCGACGGCATCCGGTGCGACGTGACCGACGAGGCGTCGTGTGCCGCGGCCGTGGCCCACATCCTCGACCGGCACGGACGGCTCGACATCCTGGCCAACGTGGCCGGGATCGGCCGGGCGGCGGCGATCACCGACGTCGACCCCGCCGAATGGCGCCGGATCATCGACGTCAATCTGACCGGCACCTTCCTCCTGTCCCAGGCCGCAGTGCCTGGCCTTCTCGAGTCGACGGGCTGCATCATCAACATGGCCTCGGTGGCCGGGCTCCGGGCCACCCCATACAACGCCGCCTACTGTGCCTCCAAGGGTGGGGTCATCCTCTTCACCAAGTCGCTGGCCATCGAGCTGGCCGCCGGCGGCGTGCGGGTGAACGCCGTGTGCCCGGCCTCGGTGGACACGGCGTTCCTCCGCAACTTCTCGCTGCCCGAGGGTGCGGACCTGTCGCTGTTCGCCCGGGCGGCGTCCCCCATGGGGCGACGGGTAGAGGCAGACGAGGTGGCGGCCGCGGTCGCCTATCTCGCCTCTGACGACGCCCGCAACATCAGCGGCACCACCCTCGTCATCGACGGGGCGGCCACGGCCTGACCGTCGGAGGCCATCCGTCAGCCGATGCGCCCACTCTGCCCGCCGTCGACGGGGAGCACGGCGCCGGTGATGAACCCGGCCTCGTCCGACGCCAGGAACAGTGCGGCATGGGCAACGTCCCAGGCGGTGCCCTGACGCCGACCGAGCGGGACCATCCGGTCCCGGCTGGCGCGCAGCTCGTCCCGGTCGGTCCCGAAGGCGTCGGCGATGCCTTCGACCGCCATGGGGGTGTCGATCAGTCCGGGCATGACCGCATTGACCCGCACCCCGTGGCGGGCGTTGTCCATGGCCAGCTGATGGGTGAGGGCGTTCACGCCCGCCTTGGACACCTTGTAGCCGAGCAGCGGCGCGGCGCACACGGCGGCGATAGACGACACGTTGACGATGGCTCCCCCACCCTCGTTCCGCATCGACGGCACGGCGTGCCGACACATCAGCCACATGCCTCGGAGGTTGACGTCGAAGATGCGGTCCCACGCCGCGGCGTCGAGCCGCTGGGCGTCGCCGTCCCCGTCGCCGATCCCGACGTTGTTGTGGAGCACGTCGATGCGCCCCCAGCGCTCGAGCGCGTCGGCGACCGTGGCCGCACAGTCGTCCTCACGCCGGATGTCGGCCACGAACGCCTCGGCCTCGCCGCCTTGGGCGACGATGAGCTCCACGGTCTCGGCGGCCGACTCGCCGTGACGGTCCACGGCGAGCACCCGTGCGCCCTCACGGGCGAAGAGCAGTGCGGTGGCGCGCCCGTTGCCGAACGTGTCGCCCGAGCGCTGGCCCGCCCCGACGACGACGGCCACCTTGCCCTCCAGCCTCATCTCGGGAACCCCGGGACGCCCGGCTCGCGCTGGACCCCGAAGGAGCGGAGCGCCATCGACACGAGCTGGTACTGGCCCACGGTGAACACGAGATCCATCACCTGTTGCGTGGACCACCTGGCCACCAACGACGCCCACGTGTCGTCAGCCAGGCAGTGGTCGTCGACCAGCTCGTCGACGGCCCGGACGAGCAGGGCGTCGTCCGGTGACCACCCCTCGGCATCACCGGGGCCCGCGAGGCGGGCGATGTCGTCCTCCTCGAGACCACTGTCGAGCCCGATGACCGTGTGCTGGCCGAACTCGTATTCGCTGCCGCACCGCCACCCGGTGCGCAGGATCACGAGCTCTCGCTCGCGCGCCGGCAGGCTCGACTTGGCGAGCACGTGCCCGCCGAAGACCAGCCACCGCTTGAGGAGCTTGGGGTGGTGGGCGAGGGTGGTGAAGATGTTGAGGTCGCCGCTGGCGGCGAGCAGTGCCGCGGTCTCCTCGTCCCAGTCCGCAGCCGTCGTCGGCGCCAGTCGGGGCTGATCGGGTTCCGGCATGGGCACTCCTTCGCCTCTAGGGCCTGACGTCGGCCAGCGTCACCGTGTCGGTGTCCGCGCCCGACCGCAGGACCC
>CAZULR010000302.1:0-3857 GCA_964621235.1 uncultured Acidimicrobiaceae bacterium | reverse complement strand
TAGAGCATCATGGCGGCCACCGAGGTGATCGGCTTGGTCATCGAGAACATCCGGAAGATGGTGTCGTGCTCCATCGCCAGGTCGGCTGCGGCGTCCCGCCGGCCGCACGTGGACAGGTGGACGATCCGGCCGCGGCGGGCGAGGAGCACGAGCCAGCCGGCGAGTCGGCCGTCGTCCACGTAGGCCCGGAAGTGGTCGTCGATCCGGGCCAGGCGCCGGGCGTCGAACCCGACCTCGGACGCGTCGACCTGGACCTCGATGGCGGCCATGGGCCTCCCCCTTCTGCGCCGGCCGGAGGCGTCCGGCGGTCACGCGCAGCCTAGCGACGGGGGTTCAGCTCCGCTCTTCCCGCAGGGTCCGGAATCGGTGCCGGAACCGGTGGATCACGGCCAGGATCACCGGGAAGGGGATCACGTAGGCGGCGGAGCTGAACGACATCTGCACGTGGTTGCAGGTGCCCCCGAAGGAGTAGCCGCACAGGGTCAGCCTGGTGCACCAGATCGCACAGCCGATGACGGTGAACAGCAGGTACCTCCCCCACCGGTCGACGGCCACCCGACCACCCTTCCGGCCGAGCCGGGAGCCGACCGACAGGCCCGCCACCTCGCCGACCACGGCAGTGGGGGACCCGCGGCCTCGGTGCGCCACCCGACGGAGACCGGGCGACGACCCGCCCACCGCGGCATTCCGGGTCGGCCTTGGTAGGTTCGGCAGGTGGACTCCCCGTCGCTCGTCACGGGTGCGGCCGGGCCGGCGCCGGACGGCACCGGCCTCCGGGCGTGGTTGGTCCGACACGACCCCGGCCTGCGGGCCACCAAGCGCTCCGTCCGGGCCGCCGTGCTGGTACCGATCGTGTTCGCCCTCGCCCGCTACGGCACGCACAACAGCCAGACACCGCTCTTCGCGGTGTTCGGATCCGTGTCGCTGCTGTTGTTCGTGGACTTCGGCGGTCCACTGCGTCTCCGGGTCCGCTCGTTCCTGGTGCTGTGGGTGACGGGGGCCGCCTTCATCGCCGCCGGCACGATCTGCTCGACACACCCGGCCGCAGCCGTGACGTCCATGGCCGTCGTGGGCTTCGGCGTCCTCTTCGCCGGCGTCGTGAGCCCCCAGGCGGTGGCGGCGTCCACCGCCGCGCTGCTGTTCTTCGTCCTCCCGGTGTCAGAGCAGGCATCGGCCACGGCGATCGGCGACCGACTCCTCGGGTGGGCGATCGCCGGTCTTCTCTGCATTCCCGTGGCGCTGTTCGTCTGGGCTGAACGCTGGCACGACCCGCTCCGTCACGCACTGGGTGACGCCGCGCGTTCCGTCGCCGACCTCCTGGACGAAGGGGCGCGATCCGGGGGACCGGCGACCGGCCACGCCGGAGTGCGGCGCTCCCTCGCCGCCCTCCGTGCCCAGTTCGAGGCGACCCCGTACCGACCCACCGGTGCCGGCCCTACGGACGTGGCGCTCACCAATCTGGTGTCCCGGCTCGAATGGGTCGGGTCCCGGGCGATCGCCGCCACCGACCGGCCCACGCCGCCCGAGGAACGCGACCGGGTCACTGCGGTCGAGGAGGCGGCGGCCCGGGTCCTCCAGGCGGTCGCCGGTCTCCTGGTGACCCGGGACACCGGCCCACACTCGGGCGCCGCCGTCGAGCTCCGCACGTCGGTCACCCGGCTCGCCTCGGCGCGGCAGTTGGCGACCGACGCGGCACTGGCGACCCTGGTGGCCGGCGCCGACGCACCGGACGCGGCGACGGTCGACGCGTCGACGGACCCCGCGACGGCGCTGGACCGGCTCGATCCCACGTATCCGGCAAGGATGCTCGCCTTCGCCCTGGAGATGCTCGCCGAGGGGGTGCTCGACGCGCTCGGCCCCGGCACGGTCGGAACCGGCCCGATGGCGCGGGCTGTGGCCGCGCTCCGGTCGTTCCGCCGGGTGGCCGCCGGCCATCTCACCCCGCGGTCCGTCTGGTTCCGCAACAGCGTGCGCGGTGCCGTGGGGCTCTCCCTCGCCGTGCTCGTCGTCGAGGTGACGACGGTGCAGCACGGGTTCTGGGTCGTCCTCGGCACGCTCTCCGTGTTGCGGTCGAACGCCCTCGGCACGGGTGCGACCGCGCTACGGGCCGTGCTCGGGACGGCGATCGGCTTCCTCGTGGGCTACGTGGTGCTCCTGGCCATCGGGCACCACGACGCCCGGCTCTGGATCGTCCTGCCGGTGGCGGTGCTCGTCGCCGGGATCGCTCCGACCGTCAGCTCGTTCACCGCAGGGCAGGCGGGGTTCACCGTGCTGGTCGTCGTGATCTTCAACATCATCGAGCCGATCGGCTCGAAGGTCGGACTGATCCGCATCGAGGACGTCCTGATCGGTGCCGCGGTCAGCGTCGTCGTCGGGCTCCTGTTCTGGCCACGCGGTGCCGGCGCGCACCTGGCCCGCGCCCTGGCGGACGCCTACGCGACCGCGGCCGCCTGGCTGTCGGCCGCCGTCGACGAGGTCGCACGGGCCGGGGCGGCCGACGAGCGCTCCCGGACTCCGGAGGCGCTGACGGCGCTGGCTTCGGCCCGGCGCCTGGACGACGCCTACCGGCAGTACCTCGCGGAGCGCGGGGCGAAGTCCGTCCCCCTCCCCGTCGTCACGCGGCTGCTGACGGGGACGGCACGGATCCGGCTGACCGCGCTCACCCTGGAGGGACTGCCGGACCTCGCCGGACCCGGAGCACCGGCGCCCCTGCCGGAGGTGGTCACCGCCCGTGGCACCGTGTCCGCCGAGTGCACGGCCGTCGAGTCGTGGTTCGACGGGTTCGCCGTGTCACTCGGGGTGCGGAAGCACACGATGGGCCCGATCCCACCCGTCGACACCCGCCTGGCGCCCGAGCTGGTGGCCGCCTGGGACGCCGTGCGCAGGGACGGGCGGCGCGACGATGTCATCGCCGTACTCCGGCTGCTGTGGGTGGAGGAGCGGATGGCCGACCTCCGCGGGCTCCAGGCGGACCTGGCGGCGACCACGGTGGGACGGAACGGCCGGCCGGCGACGCCCGGTGCCGTCCGAGGCGTCCGTCGCACCGGCGCTGAGGGAGAGCCGGCCGACGGGCCGGGCGGCGACGTCGGCCCCTCCCGCGACCGGAGGCCCGGTCCATGACCATCACCGACCGGTGGGGGAACGAGATCCAGACCACGAACGAGGAGGCCGCGCGGCTCCTCGAGCGGGCTACCACCGACGTCGTGCTCCTCCGGGGTGATCCGGCCGCATCGCTGGACGCCGCGATCGACGCCGATCCCGACGCTCCGCTCCCCCGGATCGTGCGGGCCGAACTCGACCTGTTCGCCCAGACCAGGCGGGCCCAGCGGACCGCAGGCGGACGGCTCGCCGAGGTCGACAGGCTCCTCGTCTCCGGGTCTCCCCGCGAGCGGTTCCACGCGGAGGCCGCCGGCGCCTGGGTCAACGGACAGCTCGAAGTCGCCGCCCGCTGCTTCGATCGGGCCGTCGCCCGGGATCCCCATGATCTGCTCGCGATCAGGTTCGCCCATGACCTCTCCTTCTTCCTCGGTGACTCGGCGAACATCCGGGACGTGGTCGCCCGTGCCCGCTCCGGATGGTCCGAATCGGACCCGCTGTTCGGCGCGCTGGAAGGCATGTACGCCTTCGGGCTCGAGGAGACCGGGGACTACCGCCGGGCGGAGGACGCCGCCCGCTACGCGCTACGGGCCGACGAGCGCGACGTCTGGGCCCACCACGCCCTCGCCCACGTCCTCGAGATGGAAGGGCGGACGGGCGAGGGCGTCTCCTTCCTCACCGGCAGCGCCGTCCGGTGGGAGACGAGCTTCTTCGCCGTCCACAACTGGTGGCACCTGGCGCTCTATCTCATCGAGGAGGGC
>CAZULR010000301.1:1799-3870 GCA_964621235.1 uncultured Acidimicrobiaceae bacterium | reverse complement strand
TGGTCGTCACCACCGTGGTCGAGCACCACGCCAACCTGCTCCCCTGGGGCCGGGTGGCCCGGCGGCGCTACGTAGAGTGCGGCACCGACGGGACCTTCGGCGTGGACGACGTGACCGCCGCCCTCGACGTCCCGGGCGGCCGCAACCCGGCCCTCCTGGCGGTCACCGGGGCGTCCAACGTCACCGGATGGGTGCCGCCGATCGACGCCATCATCGACGCCGCCCACGCGCGGGGCGTCCCCGTGCTGGTGGACGGGGCCCAGCTCGCGCCCCACCGCCCGCTCCCGGCCACGGCCGACTTCGTGGCACTGAGCGGCCACAAGCTCTATGCCCCCTACGGGTCGGGAGCCCTGATCGGCCCACGGGCACTGTTCGAGACCGGGGACCCCTTTCTCGCCGGCGGTGGTGCCGTCGACCTGGTGGGCCTCGACGAAGTCGTCTGGACGGCACCCCCCGACCGCGAGGAGGCCGGATCGCCGAACGTCGTCGGCACCATCGCGCTGCACGCCGCCATCGACGCCCTCAGCTCGATCGGATGGGACGCCATCGCGACCCACGAGCGGGCGCTGGCCGATCGGCTCCACGGTGGACTCGCCTCACTCGACCGCGTCCGCCTGCTCGGCCCGGTCGCGGCGGGCGTGCCGGGGGTCGAGACGCTGCCCGTCGCGCCCTTCGTCATCGAGGGCATGCACCACGCACTGGTGGCGGCCCGCCTCAGCGCCGAGTACGGGATCGCCGTGCGGCACGGCTGCTTCTGCGCCCATCCGTACGTGGTGCGACTGCTGGGGATGGACCAGGTGGGCGTCGACGCCTACCGGCAGGAGGTCCTGGTCGGGGACCACCGGGCCGTGCCCGGCGCGGTGCGGGCCAGTTGCGGCCTCGGCACCTCCGGGGAGGACGTCGACGCGCTGCTCGCCGCGGTGGCCGACCTGGTCGCCGGCCGGCCGTCCCCGGTCCCCTACGTCCAGGACCGGGCCACCGGCGACTTCTTCCCGGAGACCGACGAGCCCGGCTGGCGAAATGCTGCCGCCGAACTCGGCGCCGCGTGCGCACGCGGATGACGGGCACCGCCGCCGGTCCCACCTACGATCAGCCGGTGCACCGACGACCGACCACCGACGATGGGCACGTGGCGTGAGCCGGCGCCCGCACCGGAAGCTCGTCGTCGCGGTCCCCCTGGTGCTCGTGCCGATCGCTCTGGCTTCCTGCTCGAAGCCAACGGTGGCCCCGGCCCCGGGCAACCCGGTGGCCTATGCGGCGGTCGGCGCCAACGCCGCCGCCCCCGGTGACACGGTGGCCCCGGTCGACACCGCCACCGGCAAGGTCGGCCGGCCGATCGAGGTGGGGACGCTCCCGTCGGCGGTCGCCCTGGTGCCCGGCGATGCGTCGCTCCTCGTGACCGTCAAGGCCGAGGACGACCTCGTGGAGGTGTCCACGGCGACGGGCAGGGAGGTCGGGAAGGTGGGGGTCGGCCTCGAGCCGGACGCCGTGGCCGTGACCCCGGACGGTTCGACGGCCCTGGTGGCCAACTTCGGCGACGGCACCGTGACCGAGATCCACCTGCCGTCCCTCGCGGTCGGGGCGACAGTCAAAGTGGGCCGCCAGCCGGTGGCCATCGCGGTGGCCCCCGACGGTCGCCAGGCACTGGTGGTCAACTTCCAGGACGGGACGCTCACCCCGTTGGCGCTTCCCTCACTGAGCGCCGGCCCGGCGGTCCCCGTCGGCCAGGAGCCCGTGGCCGTGGCCATCGCCCCGGCCGGGACCACGGCACTGGTCGCCGACTTCCAGACCAGTAGCCTGACCCCGGTCGGGCTCCCCTCGCTCACCCCCGCAGCGGCATTTCCCGTGGGTGCCAACCCGACCGGCATCACCATCCCGCCCAGCGGTGGCACGGCCTGGGTGAGCGCAGGGGACGGGGTCACGCCGGTCACGCTGGCCACCGGGGCGGCGGGTCCCCCCGTCTCCCTCGGGGTGCCGGCGCAGTGCATCGCCTACGACCCCGTGAGTGGAGGAGCGTGGGTCTGCGGCGGCGACCGGTCGCTCGTCGACGTCGACATGGCGAAGGGCCGGG
>CAZULR010000301.1:0-1699 GCA_964621235.1 uncultured Acidimicrobiaceae bacterium | reverse complement strand
TGGGTCTGCGGCGGCGACCGGTCGCTCGTCGACGTCGACATGGCGAAGGGCCGGGTGGCCCGGACCGTGTCCCTCAGCGGCATCCCCGCGGCCGTGGCCGTGACCCGCTCCGCACCGGTGTCGTGACGTCGGTGCCGTGGCGTCGGGGATTCAGTCGTGGACCGGTGGCAGCGTGGGCGTCGGGTTGTCCGGGCCGTCGCCCGGAGCCCGCACGGCCACGAAGCGGACCTGTCGACGGAGGGTGAAGCCCATCGCCCCGTAGAGCCGGCGGGCGGTGGCGTTGTCGGCCGCCGTGTGGAGGAAGGGTCGCGCGCCCCGGGCGGAGATCCCGGCCGCCACCGTCCGCACGAGGAGTTCACCGAGCCCCTGGCGGCGGTGGTCGGGATGGGTGGCCACGGCACTGATCTCGCACCAGCCGTCGGGATGGAACCGCTGGCCCGCCATGGCCACCAGCATCCCCCCGCTCCGCACACCGACGTACCCGCCGAGCTCGTGGGTGCGGCGGGAGAACGGGCCGGGCCGGGCCAGTTCCACCAGCGACACCATCTCGTCCGCCTCCGCGGCGCCCAGCGGCACGACGGCGACGTCCGGTCGGGCACCGGCAACGTCGGCGGAGGACGCGACGAGATGCGCCCCGGTCAGCTGGACGCCCACGCCGTCGTACTCAACGGACCAGTCGTCCGGTGGGACACCGGTGTGGCCGGTGAGGATCACGACGCCGCCCGGACCCACCAGTTCCTCCATGGCCCGCCAGTGCCCGGGGCCCGGTGGGTCCTCGAAGGCGCCGAACGGCGAGATCCCGGCGCAGTAGCGGGCGACGGGCCCGACCCGCTCGGCCACGTCCTGCTGCGGACCGGTGAGCGATGACCACACCGGGTTGTCGAGTGGGTGCACGTGCGGGGTCACTTCCGGTGGATGGCGACGGGGCGGGGGCGGCTACCTGCAGGCGATTGGGCAGAACCTACCGGCCGGAGGCGGCGCGGCAGGCACCCCCCGCTACGCTCCGGGCGTGGCGACACTCCACCGGTTCCTCGTGCTGTGGGGGCAGATGGGCAAGCCACGCTTCACCGCCGAGATCGTCGAGGCGTTCGACGCCGAGGACGCGCTCGCCCTGGCGGTTGACCTCCACCCCGAGCTCCACCGCCCGCGGGTGGCGGTGCCTGCGGCGGCGGCCGGCCCGCTCGCCCGTCGCTACGCTGGTGGTGACGAGCGACCGCCGAACGAGGAGTGACCGGTGCCGCGCTATGACTTCCGGTGCACGACGTGCGACCAGACGTACGAGGTCTCGAGGCCCATGTCCGACGCCGACGCGCCCGCCACCTGTCCCGACGGGCACGTCGGCGCGGTCCGCCTGCTCCCCGTGTTCGCCACGACCGGGTTCAACACCACCGGAGGTGGGTCGGGACCGGCCCCCGCACCGTCCGGGGGTGGCTGCTGCGGGGGCGGCTGCTGCTCGTAGGCGCGTCGGCGCCCCGCTCCCGGCGGCCGGTCCGGCCGGCCGGGTGTCAGTCGACGAGTGCCTGGTACACCAGCTGGTTCAGCTGGGACCGGATCGGGTGCGTGCTCGAGGGGAGCAGCTGGGTGAGGAACAACGCGGTGATCTCCTCTGTCGGGTCGACCCAGAACGCCGTACTGGCCGCACCGCCCCACAGGTAGGACCCGGCCGTGCCGAGCACCTTGCCCTTGACCGGGTCGTCGA
>CAZULR010000300.1:0-3882 GCA_964621235.1 uncultured Acidimicrobiaceae bacterium | reverse complement strand
CACCGGCCAGGAGGAGGTGCTCGACGGCGTCCGCATCGTCTTCCAGGTGACCCCGGGCACCGAGTGCCCCGCCGAGATGAACTTCTACTTCCCCGAGCGGCGGGCCCTGTGCATGGCCGAGAACGCCACGCGCAACCTGCACAACCTCGTGACGCTGCGCGGTGCCCTCGTGCGCGACGCCCGGGTGTGGGCGGCGTACCTCGACGAGGCCATCGACCTGTTCTGCGCCGACACCGACGTGGCCTTCGCGTCCCATCACTGGCCGACCTGGGACGGCGACCGGGTCGCCGAGTACCTGGCGCTGCAGCGCGACCTCTACGCGTACCTCCACGACCAGACCCTCCGGCTGATGAACAGCGGCCTCAACGGCACCGAGGCCGCCGAGGCCATGGAGATGCCGCCGGCCCTCGAGCAGGCGTGGCACACCCACGGCTACTACGGCTCGGTCAGCCACAACGTGAAGGCGGTCTACCAGCGCTACCTCGGCTGGTTCGACGGCAACCCGGCGAGACTGTGGCAGCACCCGCCGGTCGAGGCGTCCCTCCGCTACGTCGAGTGCCTGGGGGGCGCCGACGCCGTGGTGGAGACCGCCCGGGGCTACGCCGACCGGGGCGACCTGCGCTTCGCCGCGGAGCTGCTCGACCGCGTGGTGTTCGCCCAGCCCGACCATGCGCCGGCCAAGGAGCACCTGGCCGGGGTGTACGAGCGCCTGGCCTACGGCGCCGAGAACGGCACGTGGCGCAACTTCTACCTGACGGGTGCCCACGAGCTGCGTCACGGCGTCCTGGACGGCACACCGACCACGGGCTCACCCGAGCTGCTGGCAGCCCTGACTGTCAGCCAGCTGTTCGACGCCGTCGCCATCCGGGTGGTGGGGCCACGGGCCTGGGACGAGGAGCTCACCATCGACTGGCGCTTCACCGACGTCGGGGAGACCCGTCGGATGACCCTGCGCAACGGGGTACTGACCCACCGGGCCGTCGACGGGTCCGGGTTGGCCGCCGACCTGTCGGTCGTACTGACGCGGGCCCAGCTGCTCGGCGTGCTGCTCGGCGGTGACCTCGACGGCGTGGACACCGAGGGCGACGTCGGCGTGGTGGCCCGACTGGTCGGGGTCGTCGAATTCGGTGGCGCCACCTTCCCGATCGTCACCCCGTAGGACCGACGGTCACCCGCCGGGCGGCCGCCTCAGCCGACGAGGTCGACGATGTCGACGACCAGCAAGGTGAACACCATCGCGCCGACCACGGCGTAGAGCGCCGTGAACAGCCACTTCTGGTGGTGGTCGGCCAGCCAGAAGCGGCGGATGCCGAGGAAATCGAACGTGAGCGCCAGCACCCCGACCGGGATCGAGATGATGGGTCCCACGCCCTTGGCCAGGCCCAGGAGGGGGAGCAGGATCGGCAGCACGATGTAGCTCAGCAGGCAACGCGTGGCCGACAGCAGGATCGAGGCGCCGAAGATCCGGTGGGTGGACTCCTCGGGGAGGGCGGCCCGCTCTTCGGGCACGCGCAGGAGGTGCCGCATGGTCTGGTCGGCCTTCGACCGACCACGGGTCGGAGGCGCCACGGCGGTCACGGTCTGGTCCACGGGACGAGTGTAGACCGCCCGTGGTGACGGGAGGCAGCCCCGGGCAACAGGTATGGTCCCCCGGTATGGGTGACCGCGCATGACCTCCAACGCGTCGCGCCGGGCGGCGGCGACTAGACGCCCGGCGGACGGATCGGACCCCGCCTCCGCGGACGTGGCGGGCACCATGTGGTCCCTCCGGCGCACCGACGGGTCGATCGCCGCCGGCTGGTACCTGTTGCCGCTCCGGCTCTTCCTCGGGGTCACCTTCGTGTTCGCCGGACTGCAGAAGCTGGCCAATCCCGACTTCTTCAAGGCCTCGAGCCCGACCTCGATCCACGCGCAGCTGGTCGGTGCCGCCCACACCAGCCCGATCGGCAGCCTGCTCGGGCACCTGACCGGCGCGGCCTCGGGCATCGGCGCCCTGATCGCCGTCGCTGAGGTGGCCATCGGCGTGGGAGCCCTGCTCGGACTGCTCACCCGGGTGGCCGCGGTCGGAGGGATGCTGGTGTCGTTCAGCCTGTTCCTGGCCATCTCGTTCCACTCCCGTCCCTACTTCACCGGCTCGGACATCGTCTTCCTCTTCGCCTGGACCCCGTTCGTCCTGGCCGGCGCGGCGGGCGCCCCGGCCCTCGACACCTGGCTGGCCGACCGTCCGGCACCTCTCGGCGCGTCGGCGGACGGCCCCCGGGAGGGCGCGGTGTCACGTGGCGCGGTGATCGGCATCGTCGCCGCCGGCAGCGCCGTGCTGATCGGCGCGGTGGCCGGGCTCGGCCGGGCGGTCGGCTCGGGCACCCGCAACGCCGCGGACACCACCACGACCACACTGCCCCCGACGACGACGTCGACCGCGGCGGCACCGACGTCGACCGTGGCCGGTGGGTCCACCAGCACGTCGACCGCGCCGCTGCCCAAGGGGACGTCCATCGGGCCCGCCACCCAGGTGCCCGTGGGCGGTTCGGCCGCGTTCAACGACCCGACCTCCGGAGACCCGTCCCTCGTCATCCAGCAGACGGCGGACGACTTCAAGGCGTTCGACGCCATCTGCCCCCACGCCGGCTGCACCGTCGCCTACCAGGCGTCGGCCGGTATTATCGCCTGTCCGTGCCACGGCTCCGAGTTCAACGCCAAGACGGGTGCGGTCATCCAGGGGCCGGCTACGTCGGGCCTCACCCCGATCAAGGTGATCAAGGGGTCCAATGGCGACCTGTACGTCGTCTAGTGGCCGGACGACCGACCCCGGCCTGCTCCACTACGATGGAGGCGCCGGCGCGTTCGAGCGGCGGTCCCCACCGATGACCGCCGCCACCGCCCAGACGCCCGCCCCGCCGGGCCCGACGACCCCCGAGCGCGGAGACCACACGGACTGGGTGTCGGCGATCCCGTTCCTGCTCGTCCACCTGGCCCCGCTCGCCGCATTCTTCGTGACGGTCACGTGGCAGGACTGGGCGCTGTGCGCCGTGCTGTACGTCACCCGGATGTTCTGCATCACCGCCGGCTACCACCGCTACTTCTCGCACCGGGCCTACAAGATGGGCCGCGTCGCCCAGTTCCTGATGGCCTTCGGCGGCACCACGGCCGTCCAGAAGGGCCCTCTGTGGTGGGCCAGCCACCACCGGATCCACCACCGCTACACGGACGTGGACGGCGACGTGCACTCGCCCCGCGACGGCTTCTGGTGGAGCCACGTGGGATGGATCCTCTCCACCAAGTACAAGGACACGGACTTCGACGGCATCAAGGACTTCGCCGCCTTCCCCGAGCTCCGCTGGCTCGAGCGGCACAACTGGGTCGGCCCGTGGTCGCTGGCCGTGGCCAGCTTCCTCCTGTTCGGGTGGGGCGGGCTGCTGATCGGCTTCTTCCTCTCCACCGTCCTGCTGTGGCACGGCACGTTCCTCGTCAACTCCATGGCCCACGTCCTGGGCCGTCGGCGGTACGCCACACCGGACACCAGCCGCAACTCGGTCGTCATCGCCGTGATCACCGGTGGGGAGGGATGGCACAACAACCACCACTACCTGCCGGCGTCGGTCCGCCAGGGCTTCCGGTGGTGGGAGTGGGACCCGACCTGGTACCTGTTGAAGGTCCTGGCCGCGCTGCACATCGTGCGCGACCTGAAGAACCCTCCGGCCCGCCTGCTCGATCAGGCCCGGGTCCGCGACGGCGCCTTCGACATCGGCATGTTCCGCTCCTACTGGGAGCGGGCCGCGAAGATCACCGGCGAGCGGATCGCCGACCTGACCACGCGTCCCGTCCCCCCCTCGGCCGAGGCCGCGCGGGTGACCGAGGTCGTCGGGGTGGCCGAGGTCGTCG
>CAZULR010000299.1:0-3882 GCA_964621235.1 uncultured Acidimicrobiaceae bacterium | reverse complement strand
GCCCACGCCCACCGGGGCGCCTCGTTCGTCGAGATCTACCAGAACTGCAACGTGTTCAACGACGGCGCCTTCGAGGCGATCACCGGCAAGGACCACCGGGCCGACATGCTGATCCCGCTGGTCCACGGCGAGCCCATCCGGTTCGGCTCGGAGGGTCAGTTCGGCGTGATCATGGACCCCGACGGCTCGGTCGAGGTCGTCAACGTGGCCGACGTCGGGGAGAAGGCGCTGCTCGTCCACGACGAGCACAAGGAGAACCCCGGGCTCGCCTTCCAGCTCAGCCGCCTGTCGCGGGGCCCCTACGAGCCGACTCCGATCGGGGTCTTCCGCGACGTCGACCACGAGGAGTACGGCGAGCAGATGGCCGACCAGATCGCCACGGCCACGGAGCGCCGGGGCCCGGGCGACTTCGAGGCCCTGCTGCGGTCCGGGTCGTCCTGGACGGTCGAGTAGGCCGACGGGCGTCCGGGCGGGACGGCGGCATGGATACCCGGATCCTCCTGCTGCGCGGCGTCAACGTCGGCGGGCACAACCGGGTGCCCATGGCCGACCTGCGGGCCCTGCTCGCCTCGCTCGGCTGCGCGGACGTTGTCACCTACGTCCAGAGCGGCAACGTGGTCTGTCGGGCCGACGGCACACCCGAGGCCCTCGGCGCCGAGCTCCGCGCGGCCCTGTCCGCCGAACTCGGCCTGACCGTCCCCGTGGTGGGGCGGACCGCCGACCAGTGGGCGGTGACGGTGGCCGGCAACCCGCTGGTCCACCTCGACGACGACCCGAAGCGCCTGCACGTCACGTTCCTCGACGAGGAGCCGGAGCCGGACCGGGTGGCGGCACTCCTCAGCGAGGCGGAGGCCTTCGCCCCCGAGGTCCTCGCCGTCTCGGGTCGTGACGTCTACCTCCACACGCCGAGCGGGTACCACCGGGCCAGGCTCTCGAACGCGTTCCTGGAGCGCCGCCTCGCCCGGGTGGCCACGGCCCGCAACTGGCGCACGGTCCTGGCTCTGGCGGAGCTGGCCGGAGTGACCGCCTGACGACGGTGGGACCGTGCCCGGAGAGCACCCCCACCACTCCGGCCGGACGCTACGGGCCGACGACGGGGGAGGTCGTGGTCGTGAACGGGGCGTTCGGGTCCGACCCCTGGTAGGTGGCGTAGTCGCCGTCGCCGGTCAGGACCATGCAGAACTGGTCGGAGGGGCACGACAGGCTCGTGCCGTCGCCCGCGTACTCGGTGGGGGTGGGGACGACCTTGGCGGGGGACGACCACGTTCCGCCGGCCAGGTGGACCACGTCGCCGACGGCGTCGACGGCCATGCAGAACGCCAGCGTGGGGCACGACACGCCGTCGAGGTGCCCGCCGGCGTCGATCAACTCAGGTGTGGACCAGCCCGAGCCGCCGACCCGGACGGACACGTAGGGGCCGCGCACGGCCACGCACGCACCGGCCAGGGGGCAGGAGACGGCGGAGTCGCCCGTCGTGCCGGTCGGCCAGGGGGCCGGGGACTCCGTCCACGTGGTGCCGTTCCAGTCGAGGACCGTGTCGCCGACGACGGCCGTGCACGACGAGGCGCCGGTGCAGGACACCCCGACGCGACCTGACTGGAAGAGGCCGACGGTGGCCGGGCCCACCCGTGTGGTCATGGTCTGCAGCGCCGACCAGGACGTGCCACGGAGGACGGCCACGTGGCCGGTGTTGTCCACGTAGGCACAGAACTGACCGGTCGGGCAGTCGACGGCGGCGGAGCGGGCACCCTCGTGGCCGGTCCCGGGGTCGGCGGGGTTCGCCGGCACCGCCGGCGCCGCGGACAGGGCGGCCGGCGCGGACCAGTTCGTGCCGTCGCCGAGCGACGTGTGCCCCGAGCCGTCGACGAGCGCGCAGAGCGGGCCGGTCGTACAGGCGATGCCGGGCAGCTCGGGGGCGGTCGCCGCGCCGCCTGCCGGCTCCGGGAAGTAGACGGACTGCGTGCCCCAGACGGCCCCGTCCCAGGCGTTGACGACGCCGGGACCGGTGGAGTCCGAGACATCGGCCTCGTTGGCACCACCTCCGATCGACACGCAGAACACCCCGGAGATGCACGAGACGCCGGTGTACCCGCCGGCCGGCGGGAGGGTCGTCGCCGGATGGGCCCAGCCGACGGTCGGCACGACCGGCGAGGGGACGGTCGTGGGCACCGCCGAGGGCACCGTGGTGGTGGTGGGTACGGTGGTCGAGGTCGGCGCCGAGGTCGTCGGCGCCGTGTGCCGGACATCCCGGGCGGCGGGGCTCGCCCCGCAGGCCGCGGCCACCAGGCCCACGGTCAGCGTCAGGCCCACAGCGGCGCCCGCCCCCACTCGTCGTCCTGGTGCCACCTTTCCTCCGAGCGGGTCGTCGTCTCGCCGGTCGCCCACGCTAGCGGTGTGCCGGCGGTCAACGGCGGCGCCCGCCCGAGGCCCTCCCGTTGCCGGTGCGCCGGCACACGGGGTGTGGGCCCGCGTGCCGGATGGCAGGATCAGGGCATGCCTGTCCAGATCTCCTCCGTTTGCCTCGATGCCGTCGATCCGCGTCAACTGGCCGAATTCTGGGTCGCTGTGCTCGGATGGGGGGTCGCCGAGGACGACGACGGAGGCGTCAGCCTGGCGTCGCCGGACCGGGATCTCCCCCGACTCGACATCTGCCGGGTGCCGGAGGTCAAGCAGGTGAAGAACCGACTGCACCTCGACCTGCGGGCGGACCGCTCGAGCTTCGCGGCCGAGGTCGATCGACTCGAGGCGCTCGGCGCCCGGCGCGTGGACATCGGGCAGGGGCCCGAGGTGACTTGGATCGTCTTCGCCGACCCGGAGGGCAACGAGTTCTGCCTGCTGCGCCGCACGGTGCAGGAAGTCGGGGACGCAGCGGGCTGACCGCCGTGGCACCGGGGACGCTGGCGTCCCGGACCGTCGTCGTGGGTACGCTCCAGACATGACGAACGTCGCCGCCCGGAGGATGGGATGGCTTCGGACCCTGGTCGGCGTCGCCCTCGTCGTGGCGCCGGGAGCACCGCTGCGGGTGTCGGGCGCCGAGCAGCCGAGCGGAGCATCCCTCCTACTCATGAGGACCATCGGCATCCGGGACCTGGTACTGGGTCTCGGCACGGTCGCCGCGGCGTCCGGTGCGCCTGATGATGCGGCCCGCTGGAACTCGGCGGCACTGGCCAGTGACGCACTCGACACGGTGGTCAGCCTGGCCAGCGCCCGATCGATCGGGAAGCGGGACGCGCGGGTTGCCGCCGCGCTGGCCTTCACCTTCGTCTGCGGCGACCTGCGGGCCCGCCGGGCGACGCCGACGGGGTAGGGCCCGCCACCCGGCGCCCCAGGTGGCGTCCGACCGGTGCGGCGGGACGGACGCAGGTCGGTGCGAACGTCGCCGGACCACCCGGCGGGACCGGGTCGGGCCCCCGCTTCCCGGGCACGATCCGCCTCGACCAGCGGTCGGACTCAGTCCGGGTCGAGGGTCCGGAAGACCATCCCGGTGCGCGGCTTCGGGTGGAAGTACGTGCTCTTCGGCGGCATCCGTCGCCGGGCCCGAGCCCAGGCGTCGATCTGGCTGACGGCGACCGGTGAGAGCAGGACGGCGGCCTGAGCCTTCTCGTCCGTCACGGCCGCCACGGCCTCCTGCCAGCTATGGGCGAAGGTGAGCTCGTGGTCGGGGAGCTCGGCCAGCACCATGGCCACCATGGAGGAGACCAGGTCCGAGCCGGCCGCCTCGGGAGTGCCGTCCCGCGGGGTGAGCATCCAGCAACCCGCCGGGGTCACCAGCGCCAGCGCGGACGACTCGCCCAGCGCGGTGGTGGTGCGCTCGGTGCAGTCGCCCGCCCGGGCCACGTCGAACCACGAGGCGAAGGCATCCACCAGGTCGAGCCCGTCGGG
>CAZULR010000298.1:0-3886 GCA_964621235.1 uncultured Acidimicrobiaceae bacterium | reverse complement strand
CGCCCGGTCGAAGCCGTAGGTGGCGATGAGGTCGACGTCGCCGACCGTGGTGGGCAGGGGCCCCGCGGCACCGAACGCCAGGTCCGGGTTGGTGGCGGCGAAGATGACGTCGGCCTGGTCGAACAGGTCGGCCACCTGCTCGTTCAGGGCCACCCGGAAGGCGTCCGCCCTGCCGGCCGACTGCACGGTGTAGTGGTGGCTGGCCAGATTCATGCCGATCTGGATCTCCGGGGTCAGGTCGTCGTTGCAGTCGGGATACCGGTCACCGAGCTCCTCCACCAGGCCGACCAGGTTGGACAGCGCCCACTCGAGGCCGCCCTGGGGGAGCTGCACGACCACGTCCACCTGACGGAGTCCGGCGTCACGGATCAGCGCCTCGGCCGCCTCGACTACCAGGGCGGCCACCCGTGGCTCGACCACGGCCGCGCCGAGGTCGACCGAGACCACGGCCCGCTTGCCGATCAGGTCGACACCGCCGAGCCCGGCCTCCCAACCCGACACCGCAGGCAGGCTGAGGGTGTCACGGGCGTCGAAACCGTTGGCCACGTCGAACCATCGGGCCGTGTCGCGCACCGAGCGGGACAGGCATCCCAGCGTGACGGTCAGCGGGGGCTGCAGGGTCTGCGGCCCCCGGGGGATGCGCCCGTAGGTGGCCTTCAGCCCGAACAGACCGGTGAACCCGGCCGGGATGCGGATCGACCCGCCCCCGTCGCCACCCGTGGCGATGGGCAGCAGGCCACCGGCTACCGCGGCGGCCGACCCGCCCGAGGAGCCGCCGGGTGTCCGATCGGTGTCCCACGGGTTGCGGGTGACACCGTGCAACTTGGTGGAGGTGCAGTTGACGCCGCCGAACTCGGAGGCCGTCGTCTGTGCGGCCAGGACGGCACCGGCCGCCCGGAGCCGTGTCACGTGGGTCGCGTCGAAGGCGGACCTCCGGTCGGCGAAGACGAGCGAGGCCTCGCTGAACGGCCAGCCCTCGACATGCTCCAGTTCCTTCACGCCGATCGGCACGCCCCCGAAGGGGAGGGACACGTCCGCCGCTACGGCCTGCGCCCGTGCGGCCTCCGCATCGACGTGGCACACGGCGTTAAGGGCGGACGACTCGATGGCGGCCAGCGAGGCCTCGAGCGCCTCCAGGGGGCTCAGAGTCTTCGCCCGGAAGGCGTCGACCAGCGAACAGGCATCCTGGAGCCACGGTTGCGTCATGTGTCGAACCTACCCCCGGGTCCCCCGCCCGGCGTGGTCACTCGGGCTCAGCGCTCCGAGTCGAGCCCGGCCATCTGGGGAGCGCCGTAGCGGGTGCCGGCGACGGCGTCGGGCGGAACGGCGGCCGCGACGGCGGCCAGCTGGCCGGCGTCGAGGGACAGCGTCATGGCCCGGAGCACACCGTCGAGCTGGGCCGGAGTCCTGGCCCCGACCACCGGCACGATGTCGTCGCCCCGGCTGGCCACCCAGGCCATCGCCACCTCGGCCACGGTGGCGCCGACGTCCGCGGCGACGCGACCGAGCGCATCGACCAGCGCGAGGTTGGCGGCCACGTTCCCGGGCGCGAACCGCGGGGCGTGCGCCCGGAAGTCGCCCGGCGCCAGCGGACGCTCGGGCGACCAATTGCCCGACAGCAGGCCCCGCGACAGTGCGCCGTAGGCGGTGACACCGATGCCCAGCTCCCGGGTGACCGGGAGGACCCTGGCCTCGATGCCGCGGGACATGAGCGAGTACTCGAGCTGCACGTCGGCCACCGGGTGGACGGCGTGGGCCCGACGGACGGTGTCCGCACCGACTTCGGACAGCCCCAGGTGGCGTACCCAGCCGGCCGCGATGCACTCGGCCACGGCCCCCACGGTCTCCTCGATGGGGACGTCCGGGTCGAGGCGTGCCGGGCGGTAGATGTCGATGTGGTCGGTCCCCAGCCGCTGCAGGCTGTAGGCCAGGAAGTTCTTGACCGCCGCAGGTCTCCCGTCGACACCCAGGAAGCCGCCACCTGCGTCACGCATGCCGCCGAACTTGACCGACAGGACCACCCGGTCGCGGTCCCGGCCACGCAGCGCCTCGGCGACGAGCAGCTCGTTGTGCCCCATGCCGTAGAAGTCGCCGGTGTCGAGCAGCGTGATGCCCGAGTCGAGGGCGCCGCGGATGGTGGCGATGGCCTCGGCCCGGTCGGTCGGGCCGTAGGCGCCGGACATTCCCATGCAGCCGAGCCCCATCGCCGAGACGGGCCCGGCCACACCCAGTGTGCGCTGCTCCACGGTGTTTCTCCTCCACTCCGGCACCTCGGCGGGGCCGTCCTCCGGCAACCTACCGCTACCCGGTCGTCCGGCGGTTTAGCGTGAGGGCATGACACCCAGCGACCACAGGGCCGCCGCGACCGGCCCCCAGCCCGTGCCCGCAGCCGAATCGGATGGCGCACGCCCCTCGCCCGAGCATCCCTTCACCCTGGCCGTCGACATCGGGGGCACCGGCATCAAGGCCTCGGTTCTCGATGCCCGGGGCGCCATGGTGGCCGACCGGGTGAAGATCCCGACGCCCTACCCGCTGCCCCCCGACAAGCTGGTCGCCTCGATCAAGGGGCTGGTCGCACCGCTTCCCATGGCCGAGCGGGCGTCGGTGGGCTTCCCGGGGATGGTGCGTGGCGGTGTGGTCCTCTCGGCGCCCCACTTCTCCACGGTGCGCGGGCCGGGCAGCGACATCGACCACCACCTGGTCAAGCAGTGGGCGCGGTTCGACCTGGCCGCCGTGCTCACCCGGGAGCTCGGCATGCCCACCAAGGCGGCCAACGACGCTGACATCCAGGGGGCGGCGGTGGTCCGGGGCGACGGCCTGGAGCTGGTCGTCACCCTCGGGACCGGGTTTGGGACCGGCCTGTTCTACAACGGTGACCTCCTACCGCACCTGGAGATCGCCCATCAGCCGTTCCGCAAGGGTGAGGATTACGACCAGCAGCTCGGTGAGGTCACCCGCAAGGAGATCGGCGAGACCCGCTGGAACAAGCGGGTGATGAAGGCCATCGACAACATGCGGGACCTGACCAGGTTCGACCACCTCTATATCGGCGGGGGGAACTCGCGCCGGGTGCTGCGTCGCCATCTGCCCGACGACGTCACCGTCGTGGACAACACGGCGGGGATCCTGGGTGGGTACCGCCTGTGGGTGCCGCGCCACGGAGGGGACCCGGCGGACTGACGGGGCATCCGCCTGGACGCCCGGCCGGTGGGGGAGGGCTGCGCGCGTTAGTACCGGTTCGTCAGCCCTGCCAGCGACGCCAGCGGCGCTCGACCTCCTTGACGTCCTTCTTCCACCCCTTGCGCGCCTGCGACGCGCGCTCGCGCTGCGCGGCCACCAGGCGCTCGGCGGCGTCGGCCAGCTCGGGCTGCTCCTCGGCCAGTCCTTCGAGCCAGGCGATGGAGAAGACGACGTCGTGCAGGCCGCCCAGTTTGGTCTGGAGCCGCTCGGCCGCTCTGGCCGTCTTGCGGGCCGGGCTCCCGTCCACCAGGGCCACCGTCTCGGCACCGTAGCGGAGGTCCTTCAGGCGGATCCGGAGCTGGTGCAGATGCACGTCGGACGGGTCCGTCCGCGCCGTGCGAGCCGCACCCCGCACGTCGCGCCAGGTGCGGTGGAGCATGGACGGCAGGACCTCGGACGCCGGCCTGGTGGCCTTGGACTTGAACGCCGGGCCCTCCCACAGGATCATCATCTGCTCGGTCAGGCGGAGCCGCCGGGGCCCGGCCTGCTCGATGGCCAGCACGCGCTCCACCTCCTGGCGCTGCCACCCGATGACGGCTCCGAGCCGTGCCACCTCCGTCCGGTCCAGCACCTCGGGAGCGTGCTCCTCCACCAGGGTGGCGAGCAGGTCGAGGTCGCGTGAGTGCCCGAGCGCACTGCCGTACCA
>CAZULR010000297.1:0-3894 GCA_964621235.1 uncultured Acidimicrobiaceae bacterium | reverse complement strand
GTGGGGATCTGCGGGTCGGAGTCCAAGGCGGTGTTCCTCGACTACGCCAGCCTGACCGACCCGGCGGCAGCGTCGGGCCCGCTGCAGAACCCGATGAAGGGCTTCGTCTCGTTCCCCCACGTCATGGGCCACGAGGTGATCGCCGAGGTGGTCGACGTGGGCCCCGAGGCCGAGGGGTTCGAGCCGGGGGACCGCGTGGCGCTCAACCCGTGGCTCACCTGCGTGACCCGGGGGGTGTCGCCCGTCTGCCCGGCCTGTCTGGCGGGCGACCTGAGCCAGTGCCACTCGTTCGGGAAGGGCTCGTTCGCCCCGGGCATCCACATCGGCATGTGCACCGACGTGACCGGGGGCTTCGCCGACCTCATGCCGGCGCACGACTCGATGCTCTTCAAGGTGCCGGACGGCCTGAGCGACGAGCAGGTCGTCATGGCCGACCCGTTCGCCGTTTCGCTCCATGCCGTCACCCGGCATCCACCGCGACCGGGGAGCAAGGTGCTGGTCTACGGGGCCGGTGCGCTCGGCCAGAGCGCCATCGCCATCCTTCGGGCGCTGCACCCGACGGTCGAGGTGATGGCGGTCGCCCGGTTCGACGCGCAACGCCGGCTGGCCGAGGCGTTCGGCGCCACGACCGTGGCCCCCGAGCCGCGACTCGAGCTCATCGAGCGGGTGGCGGACTGGTCGGGCGGCGTGCTGCAACCCGCGGACGGGCTCCCCATGGCCTTCCCGGGCGGGATCGACGTGGTCTACGACACGATCGGCGCGGCGGAGACCCTGGAGGTCGGCTGCCGGGTGCTGCGCGCCCGGGGGACCCTCGTCAAGCTGGGCATGCACGGCGCCGCCAAGTGGGACGACACGCCGTTGTACTCCAAGGAGATCATCTACACCGGTTCCAACGCGTTCGGGATCGAGGAGGTCGAGGGTGTGCGCAAGCACGGCATCGCCCACTTCCTGGACATGGTCGGATCCGGCCGGATCGACCTGACACCGACGCTGACCCACTCCTTCCGGCTCGGCGAGTGGCGGGACGCCTTCACCGTGCTGGCCGACCAGGAGTCGTCCGGGGCCGTCAAGGTCACCATCGACAGCCGGTGACGGCCCGCAGCCGCGGCCCGGGCACCGTGCGGGCGGACGCCCCTGCTCAGCCGTTCGGCCGGAAGACCACCTTCATCGCCCGGCTGGTGCGTTTGTCGAGCGCGGCCTGAACGGCCTCCCGGACGCCTTCCAGGGGGAACTCGTGCGTCACCAGGCTCTCGGGCGGGGACTCCTGTCCCGCCAGCACCGCCAGGGCGGCGTCGATCGAGTGGGCGGGTCCCTCGGATCCCCGGCCCATGGCCGATGACGGGTTGGCCCCGTGGTCGACCGAGCCCACCACCACGAGCTGCTTGTACCAGATCGGGGTGAGGTCGACCGTTCCGATGCCTGCCGCCCCCAGGGTCAGCACGGTTCCCCGGTGATCGGCCGCCCGCAGCGCATCGGTCACCGCGCCGGACCCTCCGGCCGCTTCGATGACGTACGGGAAGCCGCCCATCAGCATCCGGGCGTCCCCGTCCCCGACGGCCCGTCCGCCGGTCAGGGCGGCCAACTCCTCGAACGCCGCGGCGCCCGATCCCGTCACGACCGTGGTCGCCCCACCGGTGCGGGCCGCCTCCGCCTGATGGGGATGGCGCACCAGCACCGTCACCGGGTTGTCCGGGAAGTGGGCCCGGACGGCCAGCAGGGCGGTGAGTCCGATGATGCCGCCTCCGACGATGAGGATCGGGGCTCCCTCCTCCGGTGGACGGTGGGCGAGACCGTGGAGGGCGATCGAGATCGGCTCGTGGAGGACCGCCGCCCGCTCCGAGACGCCGTCGGGGATCGGATGCAGCATGGACCGGTGCCCCAGAACCTGCTCGGCCCATCCGGCCCCCAGTCCCCGCGTGTACCCGAGCGATCGCCCGCCGGTCATGACGTGGCTGTCGAAGCGGAGACAGCTCGACGCCCATCCCCGGGCGCAGTTGGCACACGGTGGATCGATGCCCCGGGGCAGACACGGGATGATCGGGTCGACCGCCACCCGCGTCCCGACCGGGAACGGGCAGTCGTCACCGGCCTCGATGACCGTCCCGGCGATCTCGTGGCCCAGCTCGAAGGGGAAATCGGCGATCCCCCGCAGGGTCGGGGAGCCGTCGGCGACCGGGCCGAACAGATGGAGGTCGCTGCCACAGATGCCGCCGACGCCGACCGCCACGCGGGCCCATTCACCGGTGGGGAACGCGGGCTCCTCCACGTCCACCAACGAGGCGGGAAATTCGGCGTCGGCGTAGTCGAAGCGAACGGCCCTCATGACCGGGCTCCGGCGATGGCCGCGCGGTCAGGTCCGGTAGGCCGGGACGGACGCCGGGTGCCCGTCCGACCGTGCCGGGCGCACACCCGCACCGTTCCGCTCACACCGTCCTCTGATCGACCGCACCGACGACGAGCAGCCAGGCCGCCGTGATCATGTAACAGGTGTTCGTGACCAGTGCGATCGCGGCGATGTAGAGGCCGGCGAGGTGTCCGAAGAAGAACAGTGCCGCACCCACCATCTCCACAAGATGGATCATGCTTCCACCGACGATGCGAGATGTTCTCAGCCCGTCGCTCAGCTTCACGGCCCTGGCGTAGCCGGTGGCGAACACGGTGGCCGAGATACCGGAGACGAGGAACAACTCGGCGCCGATGGCCTTGTAGCCCTGGCCTCCCATCAGGACCAGCGCGCAGCGCAGGAACACCAGCGCCAGGCCCGTCAGGGTGTTGATGGCCCGATTGCGATGGGTCGCGTCACTGGCGATCTCGCCGAGGTTGAGTGACATCGCCACAAAGACCAGACCGGTCAGCGTGACGGCACCGGTTCCGACCAGCAGAAAGAAATTGGACCACTGCTCTGGCCTGAAGATGTCCGCCGGAGTCATCTCCCCGATGGTACCGACCGGCACATTTCCCAGCCACCGGACCCGGGTCACGGGGACTCCGGGTCACGGGGACTCCGGGTCACGGGGACTCCGGGCGACGCGCTTGCCACCGGGCCCCCGCCACGGTCGGGAGCACTCCACCGACGGTCCGGCACACGGATCTCGAGTGCACCTGACACCGAGGTCCCGGCCCGCGCGACACTTCCAGGGTGCAACGGTTCGGTGACAAGGTCGCGATCGTGACGGGCGCAGGCTCGGGAATCGGGCGTGCCACCGCCCGCCTCCTCGCGGCCGAGGGTGCCGCGGTCACCGTCGCCGACATCGACGAAGCCTCGGCCGCCTCGACCGTCGAGTCGGTCCTCGCCGACGGAGGGACGGCCCGCGTGCAGGCCACCGACGTCGCCGAGCCCGACGCCGTCGAGCGCATGGTCGCCGACACCGTCGCCGCGTACGGCGGACTCGACCTCCTCCACAACAACGCGGCCGCCATCAAGCTCAATCTCACCGACCAGGACGTCGTCACCATGCCGCTCGACACCTGGCACACCGTGATGCGCGTCAACCTCGACGGCGTCATGCTCGGCTGCCGCTTCGCCATCCCCGCCATGCTGGAACGCGGAGGCGGCGCGATCGTCAACACCGCGTCCGTGGCCGCGACCTACGGCAGCCGCTCGCTCGCCGCCTACGGCACCAGCAAGGCCGGCGTCGTCGCGCTCACGCGCTACGTGGCCACCGGATACGCCGACCGCAACATCCGCGTCAACGCCGTGGCGCCCGGGGTCGTGGTCGACCGCGATCTCCAGGAGAGCCTCGGCGGCCCGCTCGGCGACACCCTCGCACCGATCACCGAGGGTCACCTCGTCGGCCGCCTCGGCTACCCCGAGGAGATCGCCGCGGCCGCCGCCTACCTCCTGTCCGACGACGCCGCGTTCGTCACCGGCCAGACGTTCACCATCGACGGCGG
>CAZULR010000296.1:0-3895 GCA_964621235.1 uncultured Acidimicrobiaceae bacterium | reverse complement strand
CTCGAGCGGATCATGACCGAGATGCGCGACGTCGGACTGAAGGACGAGGTGTGGCCGAAGTTCCTGCGGACCAACGCCCTGCGTGTCCTCGGCCTCGACTCCTGAGCCCTTTACCGACCAGCACCCGCCCGACACGCCGACCACCGACCGGGGGATCCCGATGACCATCGACTACACCACCTTCGACGCCGACAACCACTACTACGAGGCCACCGACGCCTTCACCCGCTACCTCGACAAGGGCATGGCCCGGCGCACGATGCAGTGGGCCGAGATCGACGGGCGCCAGCGCCTGCTGGTGGCCGGCTCGATCAACCGATTCATCCCGAACCCGACGTTCGACCCGGTGGCCAAGCCCGGCAGCCTCGACGAGTACTTCCGCGGCCGCAACCCGCGCGGCCAGGACATCGCCGCACTGTTCGGCGACCTCGAGCCGATCCGCCCCGAGTACCGGGACCGTGACGCCCGCCTGGCCGTGATGGACGGCCAGGGGATCGACGGCTGCTTCATGTTCCCGACACTGGCTGTCGGCATGGAGGAGGCGCTGGGGGACGATCCCGAGGCTGCGGTGGCCGCGTTCCACGCCTTCAACCGGTGGCTCGAGGACGACTGGGGCTACGCCTACCGTGATCGGATCTTCGGCGCACCGATGATCCCCCTGGTCGACGTCGACGCCGCCGTCGCCGAGCTCGACCTGGTCCTGGCCAAAGGCGCCCGGATCGTCTGCATCAAGAGTGGGCCGGCCATCACCCGGGACGGCCGCGTCTCCCCCGGCGACGCCCGGTTCGACCCCTTCTGGGCCCGGGTGGACGAGGCCGGCGTCACGGTCGGTATCCACTCGGGGGATGCCGGGTACAACCGCTACATCGACGACTGGGAGCAGGTGGGCACATTCCGCGCCTTCGCCTACTCGCCGCTGCGCATCGTGCTCAGCGCCAGTCGTCCCCCGTACGACACCATGGCCGCACTGGTCTGCCAGGGCGTGTTCGACCGATTCCCGAACGTCCGGGTGGCCAGCATCGAGGCGGGGGCCGACTGGGTGCCCGAGCTCCTGAAGAAGCTCACCAAGGTCCACGGGCAGAGCCCGATGGGCTTCGCCTCGGACCCGGTGGCCACGTTCCGCCGGCACGTCTGGATCGCCCCCTTCTACGAGGACGACATCTCCGAGCTGAAGGACCTCATCGGACTCGACCACATCCTGTTCGGCTCGGACTGGCCGCACGCCGAGGGCCTGGCCGAGCCGGCCACGTTCGCCGCGGACCTGCGCCGGTGCGGGTTCACCGACGACGAGATCCGGACCGTCATGCGCGACAACGGACGCCGCCTGACCGAGCCGGCGCGGGTGGCCGCATGAGTGGCGGCGACGTGCCCGGGCTCGCGTCCGAGGACCGGGCCACACTCGCCGTCCTCGTGCGCGAGTACCTGCTCGACGGCCACCTGATCGACCGCGCCGGCATGCCCCACCTCATCGGGGCCTTCGGCCGCGACGTGATGCGGGACATCGCCATCGACGAGTGGATGGGGGCGAGTCCCGTGTACTCCAAGCGCATGCAGCGGACCCTCGGCTTCGAGGGCGACTCCGTCGAGACGATCTTCAAGAACCTCCAGCTCGACATCGGGGCACCGCCCCAGTTCATGGACTTCCGGTTCGAGCTGACCGACCGGGACCACGGTCGGTTCTGGCTGGACCACTGCGGTGCCCTGATGGACGTCGAGCCGATGGGGCCCGACTACGTGCAGGCCATGTGTCACGACATCGAGGACCCCACCTTCGATGCCACCGCCACGGCCTCCAATCCCCGGGCCCAGATGCGACCCGTCCACCGGCCACCCCGCGTGCCGGCCGACCGGTCGCCGCACTGCGAGTGGACGGTGATCATCGATCCGTCCCACCCCGCCCTGCCGGTTCCGCGGCAGGCGGTGGCCATCGGGGCGACCCGGGCGGCCACCTTCGCACTCGATCCCATCGACCCCGGCGACCCGGGGACCCATGACTACCCCGGCCCGCTGCTGGCCGACCTGCGGCTCGAGGACTGGTCGGCCTCGGCGCTCCGGCGGATCGCCGAGGAGGTGTGCCTCCAGGGCCACCTCCTCGCACTGGCGTTCCTGGCCGCCACCCGGGAGCGGGTCGACTCCGACGACTTAGCCCGGGACATCTTCCGCCACCAGTTCACCGGGGTGGCCGGCGTGGCCGCCACCCGACTCCGTGCCGCGCTCGACCTCGGCACGGGGCTCCACGACGCCGGCGTGGCCTTGGCCCGCAGCCCCGGACTCCTCCCCACCGCGTACACCGGGGTCCGGGTCGAGTCGGGGGACCACCTGCTCGTCCACGTCGACCGGTCGGCGCCGGCGGCGGCCGACGGCGCGTGGCCGTCGCTGCTCGGTGCCGACCACCTCGAGCCCCTGGACGCCGTCGTCGGGGCCATCGACCGCAGGCTGCGGTGCACGGTGGTGTCCGATGACGCCTCCGGACTCGTCGTCGAGGTCGTGCCGGGCCCGGACGAGCGCCCCGTTCCCGACGACGTCCGTCTCACCGAGTTCAGCACCGGGGCGGACTTCGCCTTCACCGACCGGGGCACGCCAGTGGTGCTGGGCCGCAGGGGTGGGGCGTAGCGCTCACCGTAGGGGTCCGAGGGCGGGCGTCGCTCCGACCCGCCAACGCCGCCGAAGGCCGGTGGGGTCGGGTCCACCGAGAGGACCGTCAGGAAGCGCGGCAGGCCGGGGTTCCACCCGGGAGCCGGTGGCGGTAGCGAGCCACCACGCGGTACCCGGCCGGCGACAACCAGCACACCGGTGGCATGAGGAGGGACCGTCCCACGACGGCCCAGGGACCCTGCGTCGCCCGCAGGGCGTGGGCCACGGCCCGGGACCCGCCTTCGACCCGGGCCCCGTCGCACCACCATGCCGATCGGGCCAGGTCGTCGTCGGAGAGCTCCAGCTCCGCCGCGGCGCCGTCAGGCAGCTGCTGCCAGGGGATGGCGATCGGTGCGGCCGGGCCCGTCCAGCGCCGGGACACCCAATTCGCCGACGTCGTGCAGAACCCACAGTCGCCGTCGAAGATCAGCAGGGGCCGGGCGTCGTCCACGCTCCGATGCTACCGATGGCCACGGGCAGACCGTCCCCGGACCTCGTCCGTCGACTGGAGTGCGTCCGGGTCCGCGGTTCCGGTCGATCCGACCTCCCCAGGGCCCCGCACGGTGCGCCCGGCGCGCATAGCCTGGGCCCGTGCCGATGCCCAAACGCGCAAGCGTCGATGACTACTTCGCCCAGCTGAGCGAGGCCCACCGCCCCCATCTCGAGGCACTTCGGAACTTGAGTTCCAAGGTCGATCCGGAGGCGCGGGAGGTGCTGAAGTGGAACCTCCCCGTGTACGTACGCGGGGAGAACACCAACATGTGGATGCTCCAGAACTTCAAGAACCACTGTTCACTGAGATTCAACCCGCCGTTCTTCGCCGCCCACAAGGCCACCGTGGAGGCCGCCGGCTATGAGGCGGGTGAGGGATTCATCAAGCTCCCGTACACGCGTGACCTGCCGACCGACCTCCTCGAGTTGCTGATGCGGGCGCGGGTCGAGGAGTTCGAGGCGTCCGCGGGCGAGTAGCCCCTCCCGGCTGACCAGCCCGCCAGGCGTCGGCGGCGCCCGGTCACGGGACCGGGACCGGGCCGAGGAATCCGGCGTCACCGTAGGCGAACACCCCGCCGTCCCCTGCGAGCAGTCGGTAGCCGGCACCCGTCGGGGACGGCGAGATGGCGAAGACGGGCGCCACGAGGTCCAGGGCGGCGGCGGAGCCCTCGAAAGGCGCGTCACCCAAGGCGAACACCCCTCCGTCGTAGGCCGCCAGCCAGTAGCCCCCGGCGTCGGGCGCCGCGATGCCGACGACCGGCGCGTTCAG
>CAZULR010000295.1:0-3897 GCA_964621235.1 uncultured Acidimicrobiaceae bacterium | reverse complement strand
ACTCGGCCCGCAGGGCGTTCTCGAACAGGGGGAACACGTGGATGGGGAGGTCGAGCCCGCGCTCCTCCTCGGACTTCGTGGTGCCGCGCCGGTCGCTGCCGAACAGGGTGGGCGGCCGGGTGTCGGCCGGCTGGACCGTCCAGGGCAGCACCGGCCGGTCCGAGTGCCGGCGGGCGGCCGCCTGCGTGTAATAGCAGTCGGCCCCGGCGATGACGGCCACGTCGAGCTCGCCCCGGCCGATGGCGAGCGCGGTGGCGTTGACCAGGGACTGCGGGTTGTTGCCGCCTGTCGTGGTCACCAGGATCTCGTCGGGCTCGATGCCCAGCTCCTCGGCCAGGAGGGCACCCGGGTCGATGTAGTGCCAGCTCAGCGGGTTGGCGACGCGGAGTGACCGGGTCCGGGCCAGGAGGGCCCGTCCGGCCGGGGCGCGGCCCCCCGTGGGCGCACCGTCGCAGTCCTCGACCGCGGCGCCCACGGCGTCGAGCATCAGTCCGAGGGGCTCGGGACGGTCGGCAAGCGACCCCTCGCCCTCGGAGTGGGGTCGGTTGGTCACCTGGCCGACGCCCACGACCACCGGGGTGGAGGGGTCGATCGACATCGCGCGCCGAGCCTACCGGCGCCCCGCGGGGCATCCGAGCGGCTGCGTGCCGGCCCTCCCCGGGCACGGACCCGCCCGGCCGCGCTCGGTACACTCGGTCCATGCGCATCGCCGTGGGCTCGGACCACGCTGGCTACGCCCTCAAGTCGGAGATCCTCGGCCACCTGTCCTCAGTCGGGCACGACGTCCTCGACCTGGGAACGGACTCGGCCGAGACGTCGGTCGACTACCCCGTGTTCGGCCTGGCCGTGGGCGAGGCCGTGGCCGGGGGCCGGGCCGAGCGGGGCATCTGCGTCTGCGGCACCGGCAACGGCATCGGTATGGCGGCCAACAAGGTCCCGGGCGTCCGGGCCGCCGTCGTCACCGACGTCACCACCGCACGCCTGGCCCGGAGGCACAACGACGCCAACGTGCTGTGCCTGGGCGAGCGGACCACCGGGCGGGCCACGGCGCTCGACGCCGTCGACGTGTTCTTCTCCACCGACTTCGAGGGTGGACGCCACCAGCGCCGGATCGACGAGATCACCGACCAGGAAAGGCAGCAGCCGACCCCATGAGCAGCACCGACCACGCCTCGCCGTTCGACCCGTGGCTCGCGGGGGACCCCGAGCTCCTCGGCCTCCTCGGCGACGAGACGGAGCGCCAGTCCACCACCCTGCAGCTGATCGCCTCGGAGAACTTCACGTCGACGGCCGTGCTCGCCGCCACCGGGTCGGTCCTGACCAACAAGTACGCCGAGGGCTACCCGGGGCGCCGCTACTACGGCGGCAACCAGGTCATCGACGAGGTGGAGGACCTGGCTCGTGAGCGCCTGAAGTCCCTGCTCGGCGCCGAGCACGCCAACGTCCAGCCCCACGCGGGCTCCAACGCCAACCTGGCCGCCTACATGGCGCTGATCCAGCCGGGGGACACCGTCCTGGCCATGCGGCTCGACCATGGCGGCCACCTGACCCACGGGTCACCGGCCTCCCTCACCTCCCGGGTCTGGAACTTCGTCTCCTACGGGGTGTCGCCCGCCACCGGCGACTCCGACAAGCCCGGCGAGATCATCGACTTCGACCAGGTCGCCGACCTGGCCCGCACGCACCGGCCCCAGTTGATCGTGGCCGGCTCGACCGCCTACGCCCGGATCATCGACCCGTTCCCGTTCCGCGAGATCGCCGACTCGGTCGGGGCCAAGTTCCTCTTCGACGCCGCCCACCCGGCCGGGCTCATCGCCGGTGGCGCCCACCCCTCACCGGTCGGTGTGGCCGACGTGGTGACCTTCACCACCCACAAGACGCTGCGGGGCCCGCGGGGCGGTGCCATCGTGTGCCAGTCGGAGTACGCCAAGGCCGTGGACAGCGCCATCTTCCCGGGCCTGCAGGGCGGCCCGCTCGAGAACGTCATCGCCGGCAAGGCCGTGGCCTTCGCCGAGGCCTCCCGTCCCGAGTTCCGGACGTACGCCGCCGACGTGGTGGCGAACGCCCGTGCCCTGGCCGACGCCGTGGCCGCCGAGGGGATCCGCCTGGTGTCGGGCGGCACCGAGAACCACCAGGTCCTCTGCGACCTGCGCTCGTTCGACACCGAGCTCACCGGCAAGGTGGCCCAGGAGGTCCTGGACCGGGCCGGCATCACGTGCAACCGGAACACGATCCCGGACGACCCCCGCTCGCCGTTCGTGACGTCGGGCCTGCGGCTCGGCACCGCGGCGGTTACCACGACGGGCATGGGGCCGACCGAGATGACACGGATCGGCCAGCTGATCGGCCGGACCCTACGCCACCGCGACGACGACACGGCCCTGGCCAGGGTGCGCGGCGAGGTACGCGAGCTGTGTGGCGGGTTCCCGCCGTACCCGGGCCTGGCCGGGGCGTGACCCCGGCCGAGACGTCGCGACGGCCGGGGTGACACGGTGACCACCGGCGTCCCGCTCAACTGGTACGCCGTCCTCCTGGTCGTCGCCGCCGTCTCCACCTGGGCCCTCACCTTCCCGGCCCGGCGCATCGCCGTGCAGATCGGGTACGTGGCCCAGCCCGACGACCGCAAGGTGCACCAGCGGGTGACCCCGCAGTCGGGCGGGGCGGCCATGTTCCTCGGGATGCTGGTGACCTGGGCGGTCGCCGCCTCCGTCCCCGCCCTGGACCAGCTCTTCCGCGGCTCCTCGGAGCCGCTCGGGCTCCTGCTGGGCGCCGCCGCCATCTTCGTGGTCGGGATCATCGACGACTTCCGGGACATGTCGGCGCCGGCCAAGGTGGCGGGCCAGGTCCTGGCGGCCACGATCCTCTACTTCACCGGCGTCACGTGGTTCCAGTTCAAGGTCCCGCTGGCCGGCCTGGTGCAGCTGTCGCCGGAGTGGACGCCCCTCCTGACCGCGCTCTGGGTCATCGCCATCACCAACGCCGTGAACCTCATCGACGGCCTCGACGGACTGGCCACCGGGGTGGTCGCCATCGCCTCGGGTGCCCTCGCCGTCTACGGACTCCACCTGCAGCACCTCGGGAACCTCCCGGTCGACAACATCGGCCCGCTCATCGCCGTGGTCACCTGCGGCATCTGCCTGGGGTTCCTGCCCCACAACTTCCACCCGGCCAAGATCTTCATGGGCGACGGCGGCGCCCTGCTGCTGGGCCTGCTGATGGCGGCCTCCACCATGCTCATCGGCGGGCGCTCGGCCGGCACGGTGGGCGGGGTGGCGGCGCGCAGCGGGCAGACGTACTTCTTCTTCGCCCCCCTCTTCATCCCGTTCTTCATCCTCGGGGTCCCCATCGTGGACATGGCGTTCGCCTTCGTCCGGAGGACGGCCAACCGCACCGGGTTCTCGACACCCGACAAGAACCACCTCCACCACCGACTGCTGCGGCTGGGCCACGGCCACCGTCGCAGCGTGCTCATCCTGTGGGCCTGGACGGTGCTGCTGTCGGGCCTGGTCCTCTTTCCCCTCTACATCTCGAGCGTCAACGCGTTCATCCCCTTCGGGGTGCTGGCCCTCGGCGTCATCCTGTTCACCCTCTTCCACCCGTCGCTGCGTCGCAACGCCGAGGGCGACGACGCGGACGAGGGCGAGGGGGCCGGTCCCCCGGCCGTCGAACCGGGCGGTGCACCCGTCGCCGCCGGGGCCCCGGGCGGCTCGTCCCCTCCCGCCTGATCCGGAGCGGCCCGTCGTCCCCTCCCGCCTGATCCGGAGCCGCCCGTCGTCCCCTCCCGCCTGATCCGGAGCCGCCCGTCGTCTCCTCCCGCCTGATCCGGAGCGGTCCGTCGTCCCCTCCCGCCTGATCCGGAGCGGTCCGTCGCCCGCTCCCTCCGTTTCCCGTCCGTGA
>CAZULR010000294.1:0-3903 GCA_964621235.1 uncultured Acidimicrobiaceae bacterium | reverse complement strand
GGGGGCGCTTTCGGCACCTCGCTGTTCGGGGCGATCTTCGTCGCCGGCCTGACCCACTGGATCCCGGTGCTGGTGCCCGGCGCGGCGGCGGCCGGCATCCATGTGCAGGGCAACTTCGCCATGAGCCCGGCGGACCTGCACGCCTTCCCGCCCCCCATGCAGCACGGGATCCTCGACTCGTTCGTGCGGTCGCTGCACTCGGTGTTCCTCGTCGGCGTGCCCATCGCCGTCGTCATGCTGGTCGCCACCCTCTTCCTCAAGCAGCTGCCGCTGCGCTCGGACTCGGGCCTGGAGCGCCCGAGCGAGGACCTGGCGATGTCGATGGGCGAGGTCGGCCCCTCAGACGCCGAGTTCGACGAGGGCGAGGTCGACCAGGGGCTGTCGATCGGGTAGGCCGCGGGACGCCGGGCCGACCGGCGTCCCGGCACCGTCGCGCTCCTCGGCGAAGGCGACGATCCGGTTGTGGATCCACCGGTGGCCCGGGTCGTGCTCGGCGCGGTTGGCCCACAGCAGCAGTTGGTGGATGGGCTCGAGCGGCATCGGGGACTCGAGGAGCCGGAGCGAGGTCTGGTCCGCCAGCTGCCGGGCCAGCCGCTCGTGGACGAGGGCGATCCGCCGCGTGCCGGCCAGGAGGAGCGGCGCCAGCCCGAACGCGGTGGTGATCTCGGTGATGTGGGCGATCCCGAGCCGGTCGAGCTGGGCCTCGGCCGGCGACACCTCGTGGCCGCAGGAGGCGGCGAGGTAGGGCGGGGCGCTGAACTCCTCGAGTGAGATCGTGTCGCCGACGTGGTCGTTGTCGGCGTCGACGGCGCACACGAACCGGTCCGAGAACAGCGGGAGGTTCGGGAAGTCCCGATACGGGCCGAAGACCTCCTTCGGCATCACGACGAGGTCGACCTGGCCCTGGGCCAGGCGCTCGACGTGGTCGTCGCCGGGCAGGGACACCCAGAGGCGGACCCCGGGTACCTCGTCCTCGAACCGTGCCAGCAGGGGCGTCTAGAAGGTGACCATGGTGTAGTCGCTGGCGATGACCAGGAACGCCGGCTCGTTCCGCGCCGGATCGAACTCACTCCGACCGGCGAGCAGCGCGGTGATCCGGTCGAGCACGTCGCGGACAGGCTTCGCCAGGGACTCGGCGCACAGCGTCGGCACCATGGTGCGCCCCTCCCGGACCAGCAGCGGGTCGTCGAAGAGCCGGCGCAGCCGGGCGAGCGTCGAGCTCCTGGCCGACTGCCCGACGCACAGCCGCTCGGCGGCCCGGGTGACGTTGCGCTCCGCCAGCAGGGCGTCGAGGGCCACCAGCATGTGAAGGTCGACGTCGTGCAGCTCCATCCCCGGAGTGGAGTGAACATTGATCTCATCGATGGATGGGATCCGGAGGAACTGTTGGAGTCGATCAACCTCCGTCCGTACCCTGAAACGCGGACCCGAACCATCGACCCGACAGGAGCCCGCCGTGACCGTTCTGATGACCAGTGAGATGCCCGGACTGACCCAGGAGGGCTACGACCGTCTGGCCGCTTCCCTGCTGCCGGTCATGAGGTCCACGGACGGATTCATCGCCCACGCCGCCGGCCCGGTCGACGGCGGGTTCCGGGTCACGCGGCTGGGGGAGTCCGAGGAGTCCCATGCGAAGTGGTTCGACGCCCATGTCGCACCGACCATGCCGGCCGGTTCGCCGCCGCCCGCCATCAGCTTCCATCGCATCGTGTAGGTCGAGGTGCGCTGAGCGCGCCAGTCGGGACGTGCGCTGAGCGCGCCAGTCGGGACGTGCGCCGCGCCCGCCGGGGCACGGCCGCCGCGCCCCGACTAGAACCGGGGGCATGGACCTCCGCATCTTCACCGAGCCCCAGCAGGGCGCCACCTACGACGACCTCCTGGCCGTGGCCCGGGTCGCCGAGCAGCAG
Organism: uncultured Acidimicrobiaceae bacterium; assembly: GCA_964621235.1. Classification (GTDB taxonomy): domain Bacteria; phylum Actinomycetota; class Acidimicrobiia; order Acidimicrobiales; family RAAP-2; genus Bog-756. The sequence goes on along the minus strand of CAZULR010000294.1, from coordinate 1,996 downwards.
GGCTTCGACGCCTTCTTCCGGAGCGATCACTACCTCGTGATGGGGGACGGCGACGGCCGGCCCGGCCCGACCGACGCCTGGATCACCCTGGCCGGCATCGCCCGGGAGACGTCGACCATCCGTCTCGGCACGCTGGTGACGGCGGCGACGTTCCGGCTGCCCGGCCCACTGGCCATCACCGTGGCCCAGGTCGACGCCATGAGCGGCGGGCGGGTGGAGCTCGGCATCGGCGCCGCCTGGTACGACGCGGAGCACACCGCCTACGGGATCCCGTTCCCCCCGATGGGCGAGCGGTTCGAGCGCCTGGAGGAGGAGCTGGCCATCGTGACCGGCCTGTGGTCGGCGCCGGACGGCGCCGCCTTCTCCTTCGAGGGCGCCCACTACCGGCTGGAGGACAGTCCCGCCCTCCCCAAGCCCGTCCAGCGCCCCGGACCGCCGATCATCATCGGGGGATGGGGACCGAAGCGGACGCCGCGGCTGGCCGCCACCTACGCCGCTGAGTTCAACCTCGCCTTCGCCTCGGCCGAGGACACGGCGACGCAATTCGACGTGGTGCGCGGCGCATGCCGTGCCGCGGGCCGCGACGTGGACACCCTGACCCTGTCGGCGGCCCAGGTGGTGTGCTGCGGTCGGGACGACGCCGAGATCGCGCGCCGGGCGGCGTCCATCGGGCGCGAGGTCGACGAACTGCGCACGAACGGGCTCTGCGGCCGGCCCGACGAGATCGTCGACAAGCTCGGTCGCTTCGCCGGGATCGGCGCCAAGCGCCTCTACCTGCAGATCCTCGACCTCGCCGACCTGGACCACGTGGCCCTGCTGGGCGAGGAGGTGCTGCCCGAGGTCGCCGGCCTCTGAGGTGCCCGGGCGGGGTGGCCGGTCAGGCGGCCAGCGCGTCGAGTCCCCACCGTTCGGCCACCAGGGCCAGAGAACGCGACCGGGTGGCCAGGTCGTGGGCGCGGGTGGACAGCATCAGCTCGTCGGCGCCGGTGCGCTCGACCAGCGCGGCCAGGCCATGCAGCACGGTGTCCGGGTCACCGACCACGTGGTCGGCCGTCATCGTCTCCACCAGCGCCCGCTCCTGGTCCGTGTAGGGGTAGGCGGCGGCCTCCTCGGGGGATACGACGGGTGACGGTCGCCCGGTCCGCAGGTGGAGCATGGCGAGGGCGGACGGTCCGGACAGGTACCGGGCCTCGTCGTCGGTGTCGGCGCACAGGGCCGAGGCGGCCACCATCACGTGGGGCTCGTCCAGCAGGCCGGTGCGGCGGAAGTTCGACCGGTAGAGGGCCACCGCTTCGTCGACCAGGGCGGGGGCGAAGTGGAAGGCGAAGCTGAAGGGCAGACCGAGCAGGCCGGCCAGCTGGGCGCTGAAGGTGGAGGAGCCGAGCAGCCAGACCTGGGGGAGGTAGCCGCGTCCGGGCACCGGTGCCGGCTGGGTCGGCGGTCCGTCGGACGGCACGAGGTAGTTGAGGAGCTCCACGACGTCCTCCGGGAAGTGCTCGGCGCCGAGGTCGGCGCTGCGTCGCAGCGCCCGCGCCGTGGCCGGGTCGGTCCCGGGCGCCCGCCCGAGGCCCAGGTCGATGCGGCCCGCGTGCAGCGCCTCCAGGGTGGCGAACTGCTCGGCGACCACCAGGGGGGCGTGGTTGGGCAGCATCACCCCGCCCGCGCCCACCCGCAGGGTCGTCGTGGCGTCGGCCAGGTGCCCGACAAGTACGGCCGGGGCCGAGCTGGCCACCGAGGGCATCCCGTGGTGCTCGGCCACCCACATGCGGTGGTAGCCGAGGGACTCGACGATCCGTGCCAGTCGGGTGGTGTCGGCCAGGGCATCGGCCGCAGTGGATCCCTGGGCCACCGTGGCGAGATCGAGCACCGAGAGCGTGGTCATGACCATGTCAACACCCCGACGGCGCGGATGCTTCCGCGATCGCCTCTCAGTCGGCGGTGACGATCTCCTCGATGCGCTCGAGCGTCCGGGACATGTTGGCCGCGGTCTTGGTCG
>CAZULR010000293.1:0-3908 GCA_964621235.1 uncultured Acidimicrobiaceae bacterium | reverse complement strand
GATCGACGTGCGCGCCCTCCAGCGGAGGGTATGCGGCCCGGTCCGACCGGTCGATGCGGATGATGTCGGCCCCGGCGTCGGCCAGCATCATGCCGGCGAAGGGAGCCGGGCCCAGGCCGGCCAGCTCGACGATGCGCACGCCCTCGAGCGGCCCGCTCACCGGGCACCGCCCGGGGTGATGGCAACGGCGGCGTCGGTGGCTGGGGCGGGCGTCGGGTGGTGGCGAGTGGGTATCAGCATGGCGGGATCGTGTCCCAGCATCGACCGGTGGTCAAATGCATCCGGGGTCGTCCACGACCCGGAACCGACTCAGGAGGGCACGATGCGCAGGATCCGCCCGGTTCCCACGTCGTACCGCCAGCCCTCGACCCGCACCCCGGCGGGAAGCTGGGGGCACCCCCGGACGATTCCCACGTCGGCCACCAGCGCGCCGTCCGGGTCGGGCATGGCCAGGAACTCCCAGTCCTCCACGCCGTCTACCCCGGAGTCGGCCAGCCGCGCCCGCACGTCGGCATCGCTCTGGTCGGCGAGCGCGCAGTTGGTGTGCTGCATGACGGCGATCTCGGCCACCCCGAGGAACCGGGTGGCCAGTACCAGGGACCGCAGGACGTCCGGGGTGACCCGGGCCCCGGCGTTGCGGAGGATCTTGGCGTCGCCGGGGTGCAGGCCGAGCATGGTCAACGGCTCGATGCGGCTGTCCATGCAGGTGACCAGCGCGAACCCCCGCGCCGCCACCGGGGCGATACCCGCCAGGGTGAAGCCGTCGGCGTAGTCGGAGTTGGCACGCAGCAGTTCGTCGAACATCGCCTGCATGGTAGGCCGATGTGCTCCCGGACCGGTCACCCGGGCGCCGGTAGCGTGGCACCCGTTCGCGGGACGCCCGGCCGGGCACCGCCGTGGGTGGGAGGACAGCCGGGTGACGGCACAGCGGGACGGGACGCCCAGGACGTGCACGGGGCCGGGTCGGGTGAACCTCATCGGCGACCACACCGACTACAACCGGGGGCGGGCTCTGCCGATGGCGGTCGACCTCGGGGTGACCGTCACCTTCACCACCACGGACGCCGACCGCATCGCGGTCACCTCCGAGGCCTACCCCGGCGAGTCCGCCGGGTTCCCGGTGGTGACCGACCCGGACCGCATCGGCTCCCTCGAGCCGGCCTGGGCCCGCCTGTGCGCCGCAGTGTCGTCGCTGGCCCGACCGGCCACCGGTGGGACCGTCCACATCGACTCCACCGTGCCCCGCGGCTCCGGCCTGTCGTCGAGCGCGGCCCTGGCCGTGGCCCTCGCCGAGGTCTTCGGCGTCGAGGGTGACGCGCTCGTCGTCGCCCGTCTGTGCCAGACCGCCGAGCACCGCGTCGGGGTCCCGGTCGGCATCATGGACCCGCTGGTCTGCGCCGGTGGGCGGGCCGGCCACGCGCTCTGGATCGACACCGCGACCGAGGCGACGCGCCTCGTGCCCGTCCCACCCGACGCCGAGTTCACCGTGGTCGACTCGGGGCAGCGTCGGGACCTGCGCTCCTCCCCCTACGCGCTCCGGGTGGCCGAGTGCGAGGCGGCGGCCGCGGTCGTCGGTCCACTGGGCCTCGCCGGTCCGACGGACCTGCCCGCGCTGCGCGACCCGCTGCTGCGGCGACGGGCCCGACACGTCGTCAGCGAGTGCGCCCGTGTCGACGAGTTCGCCGGGGCCCTGACCCGGGACGACCTCGGGGTCGCCGGGGCGTGCATGGACGCCAGCCACCTCAGCCTGTCCGTCGACTTCGAGGCCACCACGCCGCAGGTCGACGCCCTGGTCGCCGACCTGCGGGCGCGACCCGGCGTCGTCGGCGTGCGGATGACCGGGGCCGGGTGGGGCGGCTGCGTCGTCGCCCTCGGCGCACCCGGTGCCCTCGATCCGGCGACCCTCGGCCGGCCGGCGTGGCGGGTCACGCCGGTCGACGGCACGGTCGCCCGGCGCACCGGATGACCGGGCGGTCGGAGGCCCGCGTGGCCCCGGACAGGGGACGCCGGGGCGTCAGCTGGCGGCGCGGTGGCGGTGGAAGAAGCCGCGGTGCCCCTTGCGGGCCGGGCCGACATCGTCGTCCGACGCCGCCGGGTCGAGTGCCGCCCGGCTGCACAACGAGCACGTCCGCACGCCGTCGACCATCCGGGTGAGCTTGACGCTGCCGCACACCTGGCACTTGCGCCCGACGAACACCTCGGCGGACCGCGTCGGGCGGTCGGCCGTCAGCGCGGCCAGCCGGTCCTGGACGTCCTGGCGGAGGACGAAACTGCCGTCATCGGCGCGCTGCACCAGGTCCCAGGCCACGAGTTCGTGGAGCAGCGGGACGAGCTGGTCCAGCCGACGTTTCGGATCCTCGAAGGGCTGTTGGGACCGCATACCCCAGTCGACGCCTTGCGCACCGATCGACCGCACTCCTGCCACGTCCACCATTCCGACACTCCTTCCGCACCGGCGGCTCCCCTGGCTCGAGGGAGCGCCGGACAACCCCTTCGGATGGCCATACTGACGGATCGGCGCACCCCATACAAGGGCGGAACGACAGGTTTCTGTTGCGATCTCGCCACGGCGGCCGATCGGCGGACCCTCCGGGGGGTCAGTCCGGCCGGCGGGCCGGCCGATCGTCGGGGAACCCCCCGGGTGGCGGACCGAGCCGCCGGGTGATCACGCGGGCCAGGACCACCGGCTTGCGGGCGTCCTCGATCCGGTGCAGGACTCCCTCGTCCCACACGAGCACGTCGATGCTGCCGGTCCCGAGCACCCTTCGCACCGGACCCTGGACGACGCGCACGCGCTCGATCGAGTCCAGCGGGATGTCGATCTGGTTGCCGGTGGCCGCGCCCCACTGGTCGACGAGCCGGTAGGAGGTCACCAGGAGCCACGCACGGCGCCAGCGGACGACCCGGCCCGTCAGCCACAGGCACGGCACGGCCACGAACGCCCCCTCGACCCAGTGGAGCGTGACCGACGTGTGGGGGATGCCGACGTCCAGGGCGACGCCCGCGGCCACGGCGGCCAGCGCCGCCAGGAGCGGACCGGTGAGGAAGGTCCAGTGGGGACGGATGTCGACCAGGACCTCCTCGGCCGGGAGCAGCGGGGGGCGTGCGGGCAACCGTCAGCCCGGCACGGTGCGGCGTTCGAGCGGGGCGCGGGGCACCGGTTCAATCTACCGACGCTCCCGGTGGCGGCCGGTGCAACACCCCACCGGTAGCCTCGGACCCCGTGGAACCCCTCGCGCCGACGCCACCGGGAGGCGCCGACCGGTTCGAGCGGGCGTGCGCCGACCTCACCCCCGCCCAGCAGCGGGCCGTGGCCTCGACCGCCGAGGCGGTCTGCATCGTGGCCGGGGCCGGCTCGGGGAAGACCCGGGTGCTGACCCTCCGGGTGGCCCGGCGCATCCGTGACGGCTCGGCCGAGGCCGAGCACACCGTCGTGTGCACCTTCACCCGCAAGGCCGCGCTCGAGCTGCGCGACCGGCTCGAGCGGTACGGGGTACCGGTGTCGACGCCGGGTGGGGCGGGCGGCACGCCGTCGCCCGGCGTGCGGGCCGGCACGCTCCACCAGCTCGCCCTGACCCTGCTCCGCCGACGCGCCGCCGACACCGGTCGGCCACCGCCGTCCCTGGTGGAGCACCGCTGGCGGACGCTGGCCGAGCTGACCGGCGACCGTGCCGTCGCATCAGTCGCCGACACCGAGATCGGCTGGGCCAAGGCGCGCTGCCTCACCCCCGACATCTACGGCGCGGCCGCCGTCGACCGGCGGTCGGTCCCCGGCCCCGACCAGGTCGCCGAGGTCTACGCCGCCTACCAGGAGCGACTGGCCCGGCGCGGCCTGCTCGACCTCGACGACGTACTGCTGGAGGCGGGCGACCTCCTGCTCCACGACCCGGTGGCGGCCGACGCCGCCC
>CAZULR010000292.1:0-3922 GCA_964621235.1 uncultured Acidimicrobiaceae bacterium | reverse complement strand
GACATCCACACCCACTACGACGGCCAGGCCACCTGGGACGAGGTACTCGCCCCGAGCAGCTGGCACGGCGTCACCACACTCGTGACCGGCAACTGCGGGGTCGGGTTCGCCCCCGCCCGGCCCGACCGGCACGAGTGGCTGATCGGGCTGATGGAAGGCGTCGAGGACATTCCCGGCACCGCGCTGTCCGAAGGCATGACGTGGGGCTGGGAGACGTTTCCCGAGTACCTCGACACGCTCGACCGGAGGCGGTGGACGGTGGACGTCGGGACCCAGATCGCCCACGGGGCCGTCCGCTCCTACGTCATGGGCGAGCGGGGGGCCCGCAACGAGCCGGCCACGCCTGAGGACATCGCGGCCATGAAGCAACTGGTGAAGGAGGCGATCACCGCCGGCGCCCTGGGATTCTCGACGTCACGGACCCTGGCCCACCGCGCCATCGACGGCGAGCCGGTGCCGGGCACCTATGCCGCCGAAGACGAGCTCTTCGGCATCGGGGCGGCGCTCGGCGAGCTCGGCACGGGCATCTTCGAGCTGGCACCGGCCGGTACCGCCGGCGAGGACATCCTGGCCCCGAAGGAGGAGGTCGACTGGATGCGGCGCCTGTCGGCCGCCATCCAGCGACCGGTGACCTTCGCCATGGTGCAGGTCGACGCGGCCCCCGGGCTCTGGCGCGAGCTCATGGACGAGTCGCTCCGGGCCGTCTCCGACGGTGCCGACCTGTGGCCCCAGGTGGCCGGCCGGGGCTTCGGGCTGCTGTCCGGGCACTTCACCACCTACAGCCTGCTCGACCAGATCCCGGCCTACCAGGAGTTGAAGGCCCGGGGCCTGTCGGCCGACGACCTGGTCGCCGCCCTGCGCACGCCGGAGGTGCGCGCCGCCATCGAGTCCTGGCAGCCCGACCCCGATTCGGCCGAGCGGATGGAGCAGGCGTACCTGACCACGTTCATCCTGGGTGACCCGCCCGAGTACGAGCCGGGGCCCGAGCGCTCACTGGCCGGGATCGCCGCGGCCACGGGACGCCCGGCACTGTCGGTGGCCTATGACGCCATGCTCGAGGACGACGGCCGGGGCCTGCTGTACGTGCCGATCCTGAACTACTCCGACGGTGACCTCCATGCCGCCCGGGAGATGCTTCTGCACCCCCGGGCCGCGGCCGGCCTGGGCGACGGCGGGGCGCACTGCGGCGTGATCTGCGACGCGTCGCAGCCGACGTTCATGCTCACCCACTGGACGCGTGACCGGGTCCGGGGCGAGCTGCTGCCCCTCGAATGGATCGTGAAGAAGCAGACCTTCGACACGGCCCGGCTCTACGGACTCACCGACCGGGGAACCATCGAGCCCGGCATGCTGGCCGATCTCAACATCATCGACTACGACCACCTGCAGCTCACCAACCCCCGCGTGGTCGACGACCTGCCCGCCGGCGGAAAGCGGCTGCTGCAGGGAGCCGTCGGCTACGTCGAGACGATCAAGTCCGGGGTGACGACGTTCCGGGACGGGGTCGACACCGGTGCCCGCCCGGGCGCCCTGGTGCGCGGCGCCCGCTGAGCGGACCCGGTCAGGCGACCGGGTCGGGGGCGGAGGGAGCAGGGTCCACGCCCGTGCCCCCGGTGCCCTCAGCCGCCCACTCGGCCAGCATCTGCTGGTACACCCGGTGCTCGACGATGAAGGCCAGGAACGGCACGAACCCCGAGCACACGACCAGCAGGATGCGTCCGAGGTGCCAGCGGGCCCGGCGGGCGAGGTCGGCCGCCACCACCAGGTACAGCAGGTAGAGGTAGCCGTGGAGCGGGGCGACGATCTTCTCCGGCGTCTTCATCTGCGACTTCAGGCCGAACCCGTACTGACAGATCACGATGGCCGTCAGCACGAGCAGCGCGGTGCCGACGACGAAGGCCATGATCCGGTAGCGGACGACCGCGCCGTGCAGGCCACGCTCCCCCGAGAACACGAAGAGGTCGCTCACCGGGCACCACCGGTCGGGCGCCCGGCCCGGTCGTCGTCGGCGCTGAGTGCCTCGAGGTAGCGGTTGTACTCGGCGAGCCGCGCCGCCTCCTCGGGCGTCTGGGCGGTGAACCGCTCCCCCTTGCCGCCCGTCTCGGCGTCGATCGGAGCGGATGCGGCGATGGCGATGTTCTTCTTGCGCCCGCCACTGAGGGCCCAGCCAGGAGGCCGACCGGCGTGGTGGCCCGGGACGGTGTCGGCGATCCCGGCCTGCTCGGGCACGGCGGTCGTCGTCTCCCCGGTGCGCGACCGCCCCTCTTGGCGGGCCACCTGGTCCTGGACCAGGTTCCACCAGGTGTAGACGGCGTACACGGCGAACGCCGGCCACAGGAAGACGTAGGCCCAGCTCAACGAGTTGCCTCCGGTGGCCCGTCGGTACTGCCAGTCGGTCAGCCACACGAAGGCGGGCAACAGGATCAGCAGCGTCGCGTGCAGGGCGAGGCACCGGGGGGTGAGGTAGCGGCGCACCTCGACATCGTACCGGCCGGCCCCGCCGGGTCCCATTCGGCCCACTCCATCCACCGCTCCCCCGGTGCCGCTGTTTAGCCTGTGGGCGGTGTGCCGGGTCCTCCCGGTCGGAGCAACCCGGCGCGGGCCGCCGGAGGAAAGGGAGAACCCATGAACGAGCGCCTGCGCATCGGAATCGCCGAGGCGATCGGCACGATGATCCTCATCGTCGGCGGCCCCGGGACGGCCATCTTGGCCACCGGACACTTCTCGGGGGCCAAGAGCACCGTCGGGATCCTCGGCGTCGCCCTGGCCTTCGGACTCAGCCTCCTCGTCGCCGCCTACGCCATCGGATCCATCTCGGGTTGCCACATCAACCCGGCCGTCACGGTCGGCCTCTGGGTGATCGGCAAGACCAAGACCATCGAGCTGCCGTTCTACATCGTCGGCCAGGTGATCGGCGGCATCGTCGGCGCCACGATCATCTACATCATCGCCAATGCCACCCGGGTCCAGTCGGCGACGGCCACGCACCTCGGCACGTTCAGCGCCAAGGCCACCGGCTTCGCTTCCAACGGCTACGGCGCCCACTCACCGGGCGGGTTCCCCCTCGGGGCCGTGATGCTGGCCGAGGTCGTCTTCACCGCCGTGTTCGTCTTCATCATCGCCTCGACCAGCCGCAAGTCGATGCCCGTCGGGATGACGGGCCTGACCGTCGGCCTGACGCTGACCGTGATTCATCTCATCTCGATCCCCATCGACAACACGTCGGTCAACCCGGCCCGTTCGCTGGCCACCGCCATCTTCCAGGGCAGCTGGGCGCTGAGCCAGCTGTGGGTCTTCATCGTCTTCCCGCTGGTCGGTGGCATCCTGGGCGCGGCCGCCTGGAAGATCCTGCGACCCGAGTCGGACGAGGACACCCTCGAGGAGTCAGAAGAGGTGGCACCGGCCCCCTACGGCAAGCGCGAGATGCCGGGCCAGTAGCCGGGGCCGCCGATCACCCGACGTCCGTCACCCCACGTCCGTCACAGCCCGGTCGTAACGTGACGCCATGACCTCGATCCCCCAGCCCAGCACCCTGTTCGCCCCGGACGTCGAGGTGCGGGTGTCGACGAGGCGGAAGAAGACCGCCGGCGCCCACTGGGAGGGTGACCGGATCGTCGTGGTCGTCCCCTCGCACCTGCGGGGGTCGGCACGCGACGACATGGTCGAGCACCTCACCCGCCGGCTGGCCCGTCACCGGCCCCATCTGCACGCCTCCGACGCCGACCTCGAGCAGCGGGCGCTCGGGCTCGGGCGCACCTACCTCGACGGCGTGGCCCCATCCTCGATCCGGTGGGCGACCAACCAGACGAAGCGCTGGGGTTCCTGCACCATGGCCACGAGGGAGATCCGCATCTCCTCGAGGTTGAAGGCGGCGCCGCAGTGGGTGCTCGACGCCGTCATCGTGCACGAGCTCGCCCACCTC
>CAZULR010000291.1:0-3932 GCA_964621235.1 uncultured Acidimicrobiaceae bacterium | reverse complement strand
CCGCTGACCGCCGGGGAGTCCGCAGTCTCGTGGCGCCACCGCGGCGCTCCCGTCGCCCCCGAACGACGCTCCTGCTGCTGGTGCTCGCCGCCGTCACCATCATCACGCTCGATGCCCGTGGCGGATTCCACGTGGTCACTTCCGGAGTCCGATCCGTCGCCTCGGATGCCTTCTCGCCCGTCCGGTCGGGGGTGAACGCCGTCGTCGAGCCGATCGGGAGCTTCCTCGCCGGCTCGGTCCACTACGGCGCCGTACGTGAGCAGAACCAGAAGCTGCAGGCCGAGATCGACCAGCTGAAGATGCAGAACGCCGCCTCCGCCGACCAGGCCGCAGCGCTCAAGCAGCTGACGGCCCTCCTCCACCTTCCCTACCTGGCGAACCTGCAGACCGTGCCGGCGGAGGTGACCAACTTCGGCACCAGCGACTTCGCCGCCACGATCGACATCGACGTGGGCCGGTCCGACGGTGTCCAGCTCGACATGCCCGTGGTGGGCAACGGGGGACTGGTGGGCCAGATCGTCGAAGTCAGCCATCACACCGCGACCGTCCGACTGATCACCGACGGTCAGTCGTCGGTCGGCGTCCGGTACGGGCCATCGCCCGGCTCGCTGGCCGTCCTCGACGGTGCGGGTGCCGGCAAGCCCCTCAACGCCGACCTCGTCCCGTCCAACACGCCGCTGACCGACGGCGAGGTCTTCACCACCAGCGGCCTCCAGGGCGCCCTATTCCCACCGGACATTCCCGTGGCGCGGGTGGTGGCCTCCCACACCGGTGCCACCTCCGGGCAGGAGTCCGTGACCCTGCAGCCCCTGGCCGACCTGACCCACCTGCGGTACGTGACCGTCGTGCTGTGGGGGTCGAGTTCGTGAGTCGAGGCGAACTCGGCCGCCTGTCCCTGGTGGTCCTCCTGTTCGTGGTGGTCCAGGAGACCGTCATGCTGGACATCCGCATCGGCGGTGTCCACCCGGACATCATGGTCCTGCTCCCCATCGTCGCCGGCCTCGTCGCCGGTCCGTCGCGTGGCGCCACGATCGGCTTCGGGACCGGTCTGGTGTCCGACTTGTTCCTGCCGACCCCCTTCGGGCTGTCCGCCCTCGTCGGGTGCCTCCTGGGATTCGCCACCGGCCTCGCCACCCAGGCGCTCGACCGGTCCGCGGGCTGGCTCGCCCCGGTGGCCGCGCTCGGTGGGAGCGCGCTCTACGAGGTCACCTACGGCGCCCTGGGATCGGTTCTGGGCCAGCCACAGATGCTGCACGTCGCACTGGCCCGCATCGTCGTCGTCGTGTCCGTCACCAACACCGTCCTCGCCCTACCTGCCGTCCGCCTGATGTCGTGGGCCTTGGACCGGTCGTCCACCGAGGGCATGCCCATGTCGGACGCCGGAGTGGGTGCCGCCAGATGAGCGGGCGGTGGCTGATCCTCGGGCGTGCCGTCGGGCGCGTACCGCTCGACCCGTCCGGTTGGGATACTGGGGCCCCGTGAGCCGCTCCCTGCGCCACCCCTTCGGTCAGAAGCGGATCTTCGGCTCGCCCGGGGGCACCAAGCCGGCCAAGGCGAGGAGCCGCCAGCCCCGGATGCGGCCGAGCCGCTTCTCGATGGAGGCGGTGCTGGACGCCCCGGACACGACGGAGGCCCGTCCCGGACTGCGTCTCCGCATCGTGGCCATCATCATGGTCGGGCTGTTCGCCCTGCTCGGACTGCGCCTGTGGGCACTGCAGGTTCTGCAGGCGCCCGCCGCGGCCCAGGCGGTCGTTGCCAACCAGATCCGTTCCGTGCCCGTGACCCCGACCCGTGGTCTGATCCTCGACCGCAACGGCAACCCCCTGGTCGGAAACGAGGTGACGGAGCAGATCACCCTGTCCCGGGTGGCGGCGGCCCAGCACCCGGCGGTCATCGGGAACCTCGCCGCACTGGTGGGGGAGACCCCGGCCCAGATCCAGGCGGCCCTGACGAACGAGCAGTACAGCCTGTACAAGCCGGTCCCGATCATGAATGACGCCCCGCCCACCGATCTCCTCTACATCAAGGAGCACCCGGCGGAGTTCCCCGGCGTGACCTCGCAGCAGACGACCCAGCGCACGTACCCCCAGGGCGAGCTCCCCGGAGCCCAGGGGAATTATCCGGCGGCCCAGGTCCTGGGCTACGTCGGAACCATCAACAGCGCGGAGCTGAAGTCGCGGGCGTCCCAGGGTTACCAAGCCGGCGACGCCTTCGGCCAGTCCGGTCTCGAGTACCAGTACGAGTCCCAGCTGCACGGGACCGCCGGCCGCCAGGAGTTGGAGGTCGACCCGCACGGTGACGTGGCGGGCGTGCTCAAGACGACCCCGTCCGAGCCCGGCGACAACATCGTCACCAATATCGACACCAGTCTCCAACAGGTCGCCGACAGCGCGCTGGCGACCCAGATCCAGTCACTCCGCAACTCCTACGATCCGCAGTGCAACAGCAACGCCGGGTGCCGCCCGGCCGCCACCGGTGGGGCGGTCATCGTGATGAGCCCCCAGACCGGTGCCGTGTACGCCATGTCGTCGTATCCGAGCTACAACCCGAGTGTCTGGGTCGGAGGGATCTCCCAGTCGAACTACGCCGCGTTGTCCGACCCGAGCAACAACGAGCCGCTACTCAACCGGGCGATCGAAGGCCTGTACATCCCCGGGTCCACCTTCAAGCTCAACACGGCCACCGTCGCGCTGCAGTCCGGACTCTGGTCCCCCTCCGAGACGTTCTACGACAACGGGACGTACAAGGTCCCGGGCTGCCAGTACAACAGCACGACGTGCATCTACCACGACAGTGCCGGTGACGCCGCCGGCAACTACAACGTTTCGTCCGCCCTCACCGTGTCGAGCGACGCGTTCTTCTACAACCTGGGCTACCTGTTCTACGCCCAGTCGGCCAAGTACGGCGAGACGCCCATCCAGGACCAGGCTGCGCAGTACAGCCTGGGCGAACTGACCGGGATCGACCTCCCCGGCGAGGTCCAGGGCCGGGTCGACAGCCAAGCCGTCCGCGTCAAGCTCCACGCCGAGGCGCCGACCGCATTCAAGAACACCACGTGGTACACGGGTGACAACATCGAGATGGCCTTCGGCCAGGGCGGCACCTACGTCACCCCGATCGAGCAGGCCGTGGCCTACAGCACCTTCGCCAACGGCGGCACCCGCTACGCCCCCCAGGTGGCCGCAGCCATCGTGTCGCCCTCCGGCCAGGTCGTGAAGAAGTTCACCCCGCAGGTCACCGGTCACGTGGCGCTGTCACCCTCCACCTACCAGGCGCTCCTCACCGGGTTCACGGGTGTCGTCCAGAGCGCCAACGGGACCGCCTACGGAGCGTTCACAGGGCTCAATTTCCCCGGTGGCCTGGCCGGCAAGACGGGCACGGCGGACACGGTGCCCGGCAAGGAGCCCACCGCCTGGTTCATCGGATTCGGTCCCACGGCGAACCCCCAGTACGTGGTGGTGTGCGTGATCGACCAGGCCGGTTACGGCGCCACCGCCTCGGCGCCGGTCGTACGGGACATCTTCAGCTATCTCGCCACCCATCCGATCGGCCCGGCCGTAGTCCCACCGGACCAGAAGACCACCCAATCGACGACGCCCATCACGCTGCCCAGCGCCACCATCTCGTCGACGACCACGACGACCACACAGCCCGGCTGAGGCGGCACGACAGCCCGGTCCCAGGCCCCTCGGTCAGGGACGCCAGCAGGCTGCCCCTAGGATGGAGGGGGAGATGGAGTCCCTCTGGCCACAGATCGAACCGCTCCTGGCCCAGGTCACGAAGCCGGCCCGCTACATCGGGGGCGAACTCGGCGCGCAGGAGGTGGAGCACGGCCCCGACACGGTGTCCTGGCTGCTCGTCTACCCCGACACGTACGAGGTCGGGCTGCCCAACCAGGGCCTCCAGATCCTCTACGAGATCCTGAACGAGCG
>CAZULR010000290.1:0-3951 GCA_964621235.1 uncultured Acidimicrobiaceae bacterium | reverse complement strand
GGGTAGCTGGCGCCGATGGCGGCGCGCAGGGCCCCGTCCAGCGCGTTGACCGGGCCGTTCCCCTCCGCCGTGGCTACCACCCGCTCGCCGCGGACCCGCACCTTCACGGTGGCCTCGGTGGAGAGCTCGTCACCCTGGTCGGCGATGACCCGGTAGGACTCCAGCTCGAAGAAGTCCTGCTGCCACCCGGTCGAGCGGCGCAGCAGCAGCTCGAGCGAGCCGTCGGCCACCTCGAAGTGGTAGCCCTCGTACTCGAGGCGCTTGAGGGAGTCGAGGACGGACGTCATGGCGTCCGAGTCGAGCTCGAGGCCGAGCTCCTCCGCCTTCATGACGAGGGTCGAGCGGCCCGCCATCTCCGACACCACGAAGCGGGTGCCGTTGCCCACCAGGTCGGGCGAGATGTGCTCGTAGGCGTCGGAGCGGCGGGCGATGGCCGACGTGTGCAGGCCCGCCTTGTGGGCGAACACCGAGGCGCCCACGAACGGCTGCTGGGGGTCGGGGGCGATGTTTACCAGCTCGGCGATGTGGTGCGAGACGGGCGTGAGCAGGGGAAGCCGGTCGGCAGGGATCGTCGACACCCGCAGTTTCAGCGACAGGTCGGGCACGACCGCGGCCAGGTCGGCGTTGCCCGCCCGCTCGCCGTAGCCGTTCACGCAACCCTGCACGTGGGTGGCGCCGACCGTCACGCCGGCCAACGAGTTGGCCACGGCACAGCCGCTGTCGTTGTGGAAGTGCACACCGACCTGCGTCTCGAAGCGGTCGAGCACGGCGGCCACGATCCCCTGCGCCTCGTGGGGCAGGGTGCCCCCGTTGGTGTCGCACAGCACGAGGGTCTCGGCGCCCGCCTCCTCGGCGGCCCGGAGGATCCGGAGGGTGAACTCCGGGTTCGCCTTGTAGCCGTCGAAGAAGTGCTCGGCGTCGAGGAACACCCGCAGGTCGTTGGCGCGCAGGAAGGCGACCGAGTCGGTCACCATGGCCACCGCCTCGTCGAGCGTCGTGCGCAAGGCGTCGACGACGTGCATCTCCGAGGACTTGGCCACGATGCAGACGGCCTCGGTCCGGGCCTCCACCAGGTGCCGCAGGGTCTCGTCGTCCTCGGCCCGCACACCGGCCCGCCGGGTCGAGCCGAAGGCCACCAGGGTGGCCCGGGACAGTCTGAGCTCCTCGGGCGCCCGGGCGAAGAACTCGGCGTCCTTGGGGTTGGCACCGGGCCAGCCGCCCTCGATGAACGTCACCCCGAGGTGGTCGAGCTGCTCGGCCACCCGCAGCTTGTCGTCCACGGTCAGCGACAGGCCTTCCTGCTGGGACCCGTCGCGCAAGGTGGTGTCGAAGACGTCCACCGCAGCAGGCAGGTCCGGCAGGGCGAAGTCGTGGCCGCCCCCGGACGGGGGGCGGCCGTCGCTCCCGTCCTCGTGGTCGTGGTCGTGGAGCAGGCGGCCGCGTTCGTGGGCCTCCTGTCCGGCCGTCAGCGGATGCGAGTGCTCGGGACCGTCGCCGTGACGGTGGGTGTGGCCGTGCCCGTGACCGGGCCCACCGGTACCGGCCCGGGCCGCCGCATACGACTCGTCCGCCAGCGTGGGACCGTCACTCGACATAGTCCAGCCAGTCCCGGTACTGCTCGACTTCGCCGCGCACCGCGGCGAAGTACGTCTGCTGGATGTCCTGGGTGATGGGACCGGGCTTGCCGGCACCCACGGTGCGGTCGTCGACGGCCCGGATCGGGACGACCTCGGCGGCCGTGCCCGTGAGGAACGCCTCGTCGGCGGTGTAGAGGTCGGTGCGGATCAGCTGCTGGTAGTGCACTTCGTGACCGTGGTCACGGGCGATGCGCTCCACCGACTTCTGGGTGATGCCCTCGAGCGCGCCCGAGTCGGAGCTGGGCGGGGTGAGCAGCTTGCCGTCGCGCACGATGAAGATGTTCTCGCCGGTGCACTCGCTGATGTTGCCGTCGGGGGCCAGCAGGATGGCCTCGTCGTAGCCCGCCTTGATGGCCTCCACCTTGGCCAGCGACGAGTTGACGTACATCCCGGTCCCCTTGGCGGCCGTCGGCACGGCGTTGGGGTCGTGGCGACGCCACGACGAGATCTTCATGGACACGCCGTTGGCCACGCCCTCGTCACCGAGGTAGGTGCCCCAGGGCCAGCAGGCCACGGACACGTTGACCGGGCACGGGATGGGGTTGAGCCCCATCTCGCCGTAGCCGAGGTAGACGAGCGGGCGGATGTAGCACCCGTCGTGCATGCCGTTGGCCCGCACCAGCTCGCGAGTGGCCTCCACGATGTCGTCGACGCTGTACGGGATGTCGATGAGGAACACCGAAGCCGACGCGAACAGCCGCTCGATGTGCTCGCGCAGCCGGAACACGGCCACACCGCGGTCGGTCGGGTAGGCGCGGATGCCCTCGAACACGCCGGAGCCGTAGTGCATCGTGTGGGTGAGCACGTGCACGGTGGCATCAGCCCAGTCGACGAGCTCGCCGTCCATCCAGATCTTCTCGGTGGGGGTGATGGGCATGACTCAGAGCCTTTCTGCGATGGCGTCGCCGATCCCGGAGGTCGGGAGCGACGGGTCGGGGGTGTCGTGGATGAAGGCGGTCACCGCCGTGGTGACCGCCGTGGCGGCCTCGGTCTCACCGAGGAAGTCGAGCATGAGGGCGGCCGAGCGGATAGCGGCGGCCGGGTTGGCCTTTCCCGTACCGGCGATGTCGTTGGCGGCGCCGTGTACCGGCTCGAACATCGACGGGCCGGTCCGGTCGGGGTTGAGGTTGGCCGACGCGGCGTAGCCGATGCCACCGGCGACGGCGCCGGCCAGGTCGGTGATGATGTCGCCGAACAGGTTGTCGGTCACGATCACGTCGTAGCGGCCCGGGTTCTCCACCAGGTAGATGCAGGTGGCGTCGACGTGGTTGTAGTCCCAGGTGACGTCGGGGTGGTCCGGGGCAACCTCCTCGACGGTGCGCTGCCAGAGGTCGCCCGCGAAGGTGAGCACGTTGGTCTTGTGGACCAGCGTGAGGTGCCGGCGCTCGCGGGTGGCGGCCAGCGCGAAGGCGAAGCGGGCGCAGCGCTCGACGCCGAAGCGGGTGTTGACCGACCCCTGGGTCGCCACCTCGTGGGGCGTGCCCTTGCGCAGGAAGCCGCCCTCGCCCGCATAGGTGCCCTCGGTGTTCTCCCGGATGACCACGAAGTCGCAGTCCGGGGCCGGGGCGCCGGGGACCCCGGTGAAGGGGCGCATGTTGATGTAGAGGTCGAGGGCGAACCGCAGGCGCAGCAGCATGCCCCGCTCCAGCGTCCCGGGGGGCACCTCGGTGGAGCCCACCGGTGCGCCGATGGCGCCGAGCAGGATGGCGTCGTGGCCGCGCAGCTCGTGGAGCACGCTGTCGGGCAGCACCTCACCGGTACGGATGTAGTGGTCCGCGCCGAGCTCGTACTCGGTGGTGTCGAGGGACACGCCCGCGGCGGCCACGACCTTGAGGGCCTCGGCCGTCACCTCGGGCCCGATCCCGTCCCCACCGATCACGCCAACCTTGTAGCTGCTCACTCGTCTGCTGTCCTTGTCTCTCGTCCGTCTCCGGTGCCGCTGTACTCCGGTGCCCCGGGCGCACCCGGCCCCCGTGACCCGGAAGTCTGCCCCGCCGGCCACCGGCCCGGTGGACGAGGGACCCCGGGAAATTGAAAAACCGCCCACCAGGTGGACGGTCAGGGGCACACACCGGGAGGGGTAAGTGCCTAATCGATAATCACTACGGCGACGCGCCGGTGCGACTCAACGTGCTGCATCCCACAAGTGTCCCCCGTCTGACCCGGCACCGTCAACCCCGGTGTCGCCGTGACCGTCGCCCGGGGCGGCCGCGCCGGCGGGACCGTGCCCGGTCCCCTGGAGGTCGACCCACGCCAACGCCCCCTCGCGCAGGCACCGCGACGCCGGTCCCCGGCACTCGACGACCGTGGACGG
>CAZULR010000289.1:0-4001 GCA_964621235.1 uncultured Acidimicrobiaceae bacterium | reverse complement strand
TCGAGCGCCGGCAGGTCCCAGGCCCCGCCCGGCTCCCGGTAGGCGGGGGCGTCGGGCTGGTGGAAGGTGGTGCGCAGCCTCATCGGACCACCGGGCGCCACCGCCGGTCCCCCCGTGTCGTCGACCGGTCGCGCCGGCACCCTGCACACCCACCCACGGCACTCCCCCATCGATCCGTCGTCGCGTCGCCCGGCTCCCCCGGGGCGACGGGGCACCACTCTAGGACCAGGCGGGAGCGGTGGGCGGGTGGGCCCGGGACGACCGATCGGTGGCATGCCGCACCTGGCCGGCAACGGGGCCGGCCCCACGGTACATTCGCCCCGATGGGCACGGGCCGGTGAGAGGGAACCGATGACGGACGCGCCGTCGAGCGCCGACCACCGGGACGATGCACGTGTGGCGAGCGGGCTCGCCGGCTGGCTGACCGAGCGCCGGGGCGCGGACCGGGTGGAACTCACCCGGTGGGAGCGCCCGAGCGGCGGGTACTCGAGTGACACGGTCTTCGTCCGGGCGACGTGGTCGGAGGCCGGCC
Organism: uncultured Acidimicrobiaceae bacterium; assembly: GCA_964621235.1. Classification (GTDB taxonomy): domain Bacteria; phylum Actinomycetota; class Acidimicrobiia; order Acidimicrobiales; family RAAP-2; genus Bog-756. Next base: position 3,469 of record CAZULR010000289.1, on the reverse strand, counting down.
GGTCCGTCGACCACGAGCTGGTCCTGCGGACGGCACCCCGGGGGGCGGGGACCTTCGCCGACTACGACCTGTCCGCGCAGGCGGCGGCCCAGCGGGCAGCGGCCGCCGCCGGGGTCCCGGTGGCGGATCCGGTGTTCGAGCCCGACCCGGCGTGGATCGGTCGTCCCTTCGTGGTGATGCGGCGGGTGGACGGCCACGTGGCCGGCAGCGTCACCCTGCTCGACCCCTGGCTGACGTCACTCGACGAGGCGGCACGGGGCCGGGTGGCGGAGGGACTCCTCGAGACGCTGGCCCGGATCCACGGCGCGGTGCCTCCCGGTCCGGACCACCTCCCCCACCGCGACAACGGGGCCGAGCTCGACCACTGGGACGCCTACCTCGACTGGTCGAGTGGCGGCGCACCGTTGCCCACGTTGACCGACGCCGTCCGCTGGTGCCGGGACCACCGTCCCGACCACGAGCCGCCGCCGGTGCTGTTGTGGGGGGACGTCCGCCTCGAGAACGTGGTCGTGGGCGACGACCTCACCGTCGGTGCCGTCCTCGACTGGGACATGGCCACCGTCGGGGCACCGGGGCACGACCTGGCCTGGTTCACCAGCCTCGACACCTCCATGGAGCATCTGTTCGGTCGACGGTTGCCGGGCTGGCCGGACCGGGCGGCGACGATCTCCCGGTACGAGGAGTCGTCCGGGCGCAGTGTCGGGCCGCTCGACTGGTACGAGACCCTGGCCCTGCTGCGCAGCACGGCGCTGATGACCCGGCTGGGCTACCTGCGCCGCGCCGCCGGCGAGCCGACGCTGCTGCCCCTCGACGACAACCCGCTCCTCGACCTGCTGCGTGAGCGGACCAGGTGATCCGACCGCCACGTTCCCGACGCCGGACGGCCGAGTCGATCTAGAGTCCAAGGGTTCGAGGGCGCCGTGCCTCCCGTGACGGGTCCCTCACCGGTCGCCAAGGAGTCGCATGGACAGCTCACCACCCCCCGAGGACCCGTTCGCCGCCATGGACCCCGAGATGGCGGCCCACCCGCAGCCCCTGTTCAAGATGCTGCGGGACTCGATGCCGGTCATCCCGGTCGAGGGACGCGGGGTGGCGCTCACCCGTCGGGCCGACGTCGAAGAGGTCTTCCGCCACCCCGAGGTCTTCTCCTCGAACGCCGACGCCGTGGACCTCCAGAACATCCGGCCCCTGATCCCCCTCCAGATCGATCCACCGGACCACAAGAAGTACCGCAAGCTGCTCGACCCGATCTTCGCCCCCCGGCAGGTCGCCATCCTCGAGGAGTCGCTGACGGCTTCGGTAAACGAACTCATCGACCGGTTCATCGACCGGGGGGAGGTCGACTTCGCCGCCGAGTTCTCCACCCTCTTCCCGACCCGGGTCTTCCTCGACCTCCTGGGCCTGCCGGTCGACGAGCTCTCCCACTTCCTCGCCCTGAAGGACGGGATCATCCGCCCCAACGTGGTGGTGGGCAGCGCCTTCGGGAGCCCCGAGAGCGTGGCCCACCAGAAGCAGACGGCCGACGCCATCTACGCCTACTTCGACAAGGTGCTCGACGAGCGGGAGATCGAGCGCCGTGACGACCTGCTCAGCCGGTTCCTCGACGCCAGCGTGGACGGCCAGCGGCTGACCCGCGAGGACATCCTCGACATCTGCTTCCTCTTCCTCATCGCGGGGCTCGACACCGTTACCGCGTCACTCGACTGCATGTTCGCCTACCTCGCCGAGCACCCCGACCAGCGCCGGCAGCTGGTTGACGACCCCTCCCTCGTGCCCGCCGCCATCGAGGAGCTCCTCCGCTGGGAGACGCCGGTGATGGGCGTCGTGCGGGTGGCGGTCCAGGACACCGAGGTCTCGGGCTGCCCGGTCCACGAGGGCGACATGGTCATGGTGATGCTGAGCTCGGTGAACACCGACGAGGCCGAGCTGCCCGATGCCGACGTGGTCCGCTTCGACCGGGAGGCCAACCGGCACCTCGCCTTCGGAGGCGGTGTCCACCGCTGCCTCGGGTCGCACCTGGCCCGCCTCGAGCTGCGTGTCGCCCTGCGGGAGTGGCACCGGAGGATCCCCGAGTATGCCGTGGCCGAGGGGCACACCCTGGCCTACACGTCGGGGATCCGGTCGATCGACCACTTCCCGATGACCTTCCCCACACCCTGACGAGGCCGCGTCCGCGACCCTGCACACGAATGGAGCACCGATGGAGTTGAGTCAGCACTCGGCCGTGGTCACCGGCGGAGCCGGTGGCCTCGGGTCGGCCACCGTCCGCCGCCTGAGCGCCCTAGGGCTGCAGGTGGTCGTCTTCGACCGCGCCCTCGAGTCCGGCCAGGCGCTGGTCGCCGAGCTCGGTGCGGGCGCGGCGGTCGGCGGCGATGTCAACGATGACGCCGACGTCGGTGCCGCCCTCGACGCGGCGGTGGCCCTCGCCCCGCTCGGGGTGCTGGTCAACGTGGCCGGCGGCGGCATGGGTGGCCGGACGCTCGCCCGGGACAACACCCCGATGCCCATGGAGGCCTTCCGGGGGACGATGGAGCTCAACGCCCTCGGCACCTTCAACGTCACCAGGCTGGCCGCCGCCCGCATGGCCGGGAACGAGCCGGACGCCACCGGCCAGCGCGGCGTAGTGGTCAACACGGCCTCCATCGCCGGGTACGAGGGCCAGACCGGCCAGGTGGCCTACGCGGCGGCCAAGGCGGCGATCCTCGGTATGAGCCTGCCCCTGGCCCGCGACCTCGCCCCGCTGGGCATCCGCGTGTGCGCCATCGCTCCGGGCACCATGGGCACGCCGCTGATGCAGAGCGCGCCCGAGGAGATGAAGGCCAAGCTGGTCGAGAACATCGTCTTCCCCCGCCGCATGGGCGAGCCGGAGGAGTTCGCCCTGCTGGTGGAGAGCATCGTGGTCAACCCGTACCTGAACGGCGAGAACATCCGCCTCGACGGCGCCCTGCGGTTCCCCCCCAAGTAGCCGGGCCCACCCCCGGTCCCCCTACGGGGACCGTCACAGGATGGCGCCGGCCTCCTTATGGGCGATGATGGCGTCCCAGTCGAGGCCCAGCTCGAGCAGGATCTCCTCGGTGTGCTGCCCGTGCTCGGGCGCGGGCCGCAGCCCGTCGGCCGTCTCGTCCATCTGCACCGGGTTGGCCACCAGGTCGTAGGACTTGCCGTCATCCCGGTCGACCCGGGCGAGGTAGCCGTTGGCCACCACCATCGGATCGTCCACCAGTTCGCTGGCCATCTGGACCGGGGCCCACGCCCCCGACAGTCCGGCCAGCAGCGCCTTCCACTCCTCGTAGGTCTTGGAGGCGAAGAGCTGGTCGATCTCGCGGACGCACTCCTCACGGTTGGCGAACCGGGCGGCGCCGTCGGCGAAGCGCTCGTCGGTGATGAGGTCGGGGCGACCGACGCACTCGCAGAACTCGGGCCAGTACCGGTCCGACTGCAGCATCATCAGCGTGATGAACCGGTCGTC
>CAZULR010000288.1:2753-4002 GCA_964621235.1 uncultured Acidimicrobiaceae bacterium | reverse complement strand
ATGAGGACGATCAGCAGGGCCACCAGGGTCGGCTGGTGGTGGGCGGACACCAGCTCCCAGTAGCCGAAGGCCGCGATCATCCCGACCGCGCCCTGGGCAAAGTTGAAGACGCCCGAGGTGGTGTACGTGACGACCAGGCCGGTGGCCGCGATGGCGTAGCCGGCCCCGAGCATGATCCCGAATACCGTGAACTGGAGGAAATTGCTCATGCGATCTCCCTCATCTCCATCGGGATCCCCCCCGGGCCTATCTCGTCAGTCCCTGTCGCCCGTCCGGCCTCAGGTGCCGGGCTTCACGACGTATGACCCGTCACAGCGGAACCCACCGGAGCTACTGGTGGTCGGCGGGTTGTCCGGCGACCGGACGAACTGCCCGTTGGTCACCGTGGCGATCAGGTAGCAGTGCGGAGGTGTCTTGGCCGACGGGTTCGACGGGGCGTTGAAACCATCGCCGTTGAACGACGTCACCTTGGACAGCGCCTGCAGGAGCGAACCCCGGCTCGGGTCCGACCCGGCGTTCTTCAGGCCCTGCACGAAGAGGTCGGCGGACAGCCAGCCGTAGGCGGTGAAGAGGTCGGGGCTGAATCCCGGTGAGGCCTTCTGGACCCACTGCAGGAAGGTGCCGACGGCCGGCACGGCGGACTCGTCGGTGCCCAGGTAGAGGGCGAGGTTCTGGGACAGGTACGCCCCGTCGACGTTGGCCGCGCCGCCCGACTGGCTGACCAGCTGATTCGAGTAGGTGGCCGCGCCCAGGAGGACCTGCGGGTGGAAGCTCTGCTGGGCCAGGGCTTTGAACACCGAGGCGGCGTAGTTGCCCGGCATCTGGTCCATGAAGATGATCTTCACCCCGGCGTTCTTCATGGCGATGACCTGCTGGTTGAAGTCGGTCTGGGTGGTCGCGTAGGTCTGCTCGCTGACGAACGTGAACCCGGCCTGCTCGGCCACGTACTTCTCCCCCGCCCAGGTCTGCGCGGCCGAGGGCGAGTTGGCCAGGAACGCGCCCGCCTTGCTCTTGTCGGCCTTGAACTTGTTGGCGTAGTAGGTCATCGGCCCCGAGGCCCAGCCGTCGGCCAGCGGGATCGGGCTGTAGACGTTCGGCAGCTTGTTGGTGGCGTCGTCCAACACCTGGGACACGTCCGGGAAGCCGGGATTGGCCGCCAGCACCGCACCCCCGAAACTGTCCTCGAGCGAGAAGTTGCCGACCGTGGCGAAGTCGTTCTGGACGGCGTTCTGCGTGGCCTGCTTGTTGC
>CAZULR010000288.1:0-2653 GCA_964621235.1 uncultured Acidimicrobiaceae bacterium | reverse complement strand
CCCCCCAGGCGCAAGGCCGGACCAACACGAATATGTGACTCTACGTCAGAAACTCGGCCCCGTGTCCAGAACTTCGCCCCGTTTCGCACCGTCGGCCCGCGCATCGGCCCGAACGCCGGACGGGTCGGCCGATCCGGCGTCCGCCCCCTCGTCCTGCCCGTCGGAGTGCCCATCGCCCGGACTCCCGGGGGTGCCTGTCGACCGGGCCCGGACGGCCTCGAGGAAGCGCACCACGCCGAGCGTCGTGTTGCGTGACCGGATCGATACAAGGATGTCGAACGCGTGCTGGGTGAAGGGGAGCTCGAGGTACGCGACCGGTGAGGTCGAGGCCGCCGCCAAGCGGGCGGCGAACCGGCGACCGACCTGCGGAGGCACCAGGGTGTCGTTGGCGCCCTGGACTACGAAGAATGGCGGGGCCTCGGGCGTGATCCGCTGGTCCGGCGAGGCCTGGTCGTACGTCGGGGTGTTGTCGACGTATGGCAGCTTCATGACGCGCTTCTCGAGTAGCTCGATCAGTCCATGCCCGTGGGCGCCCTCCGCCTCCGGTGACCCCGTCATGTCGTGGACGCCGTAGAAGGGGATGCAGGCGTCGACCGAGGTGTCGGCCTCCTCGAACCCCGGCTGCCACTCGGCGTTGTGCGGCGTGAGCGCGGCCAGGGCGGACAGGTGCCCGCCGGCAGAGCCACCCGACACGGCCAGGAAGGAGGGGTCGCCCCCGTACTCGTGGATGTGGGCCCGCACCCAGGCCAGTGCCTGCTTGCAGTCGATGATGTGGTCGGGCCACGTGGCCTTGGGGCTCAGCCGGTAGTTGATGGCCACGCACACCCAGCCGCGCTGGACGAGCTCATGCAGCATCGGGAGACCCTGCTCCCGCTTGTCACCGATGACCCAGGCACCGCCGTGGATGTAGACGAGCACCGGAGCGCCGCGCGGCGGGTCCGATCGCCGCACCAGGACGTCGAGCTTGTGGCGGTAGAGCCCGTCGCCCTGGTAGGCGATGTTGCGGATCCGGCGGATCCGGCCGAATCGGAACGGGACGGCCACGACCAGGCGCCACCACGTCAGCCAGGTCGGGGCGAGGTCCACACCCGGTGCGGTGATGGGACCGCCGGCGGCCGTGTCGAGTGCCTCGTCGACCAGGCCGGCGGATTGGTGGGCCGACACGGCGAGGGCGATGTACCCGGCGGTCGCGGCGATGCCCAGCACGAGCGCGAGCCACCACACCGGACCCCGCGGGGAGACCGGGCCACCGAGGGCCGCGGTGCCGGCCACGACCACCACCGCGGCATGCACCGGGAGCTCGCCCACCACGAACGCACCCACGAAGGTGAGGACGGCGTACGGCTCCCTGCGGACCGGAGTCAGCGAGAGCAGTGCCAGGAGTGCGGCGACGGCGGTGAATGCCAGGAATGCCCAGATCACCCCCCCATCAAACACCGTCGGGGGCCCGGGGCGGTAACCGGGTGTGGATCGCCCGGCCCAGGTGGGGCATCATCGGTACCCGGCCGCAGGCCGGTGCGACACACCCGCCCCTAAGGGCGGGCCCGGGGCGGGGGCCACCGGGCCGGTGTCGGGAGCGGATCGAGCAAGGAGGGGGACCGATGGAGCCACTGAGCGGCCTCGACGCCAGTTTCCTCTATCTGGAGACGCCGACGCTCCACATGCACGTGGAGATGATCACGGTGTTCGATCCGAGCACCGTGCCCGGCGGCTACTCGTTCGCCAAGATGCAGGCCCAGATCGCCTCCCGGACCCACCAGGCCCCGGTCTTCCGGCGGCTGCTGGTCGAGGTCCCCTTCCGGCTGGGCCATCCCGTGTGGGTCGACGACCCGCACTTCGACATCGACTACCACGTGCGCCGCACCGCGGTGCCCGCCCCCGGCGGCCTCCTGGAGCTGGCCGACCTGGCCGGGGACATCGCCAGCCGCCAGCTCGACCGGTCCAAGCCGCTGTGGGAGATCTGGATCGTCGAGGGTGTCGACGACGGTCGCATTGCGGTGATCGCCAAGATGCACCACTCGACCGTGGACGGCATGTCGGGAGCCGCCCTGCTGTCGGTCCTGTTCGACCTCGAGGTGGACCCGGGACCGGAGCCCGAGCCGCCGGAGGAGATCGGCGAGACACACATCCCGTCGAGTGCCGAGCTCATCAGCGAGGCGGTCGCCGCACGCGTCTTCCGCCCCTTCGAGATGACCCGGGACATCCTGCGGACCGGGCAGCGGCTGCTCAACGTGCGCCGCGTCCGCAACGAGCCCGAGCACCGTGATCCGCAGGCCAAGGCGGCGCTGCCGCTGTCGGCTCCCCGCACCTCCTTCAACGGCACACTCACCCGGCGACGCCAGGTGGCGCTGTCGGCCATCGGGCTCGCCGACGTCAAGCGGCTGAAGAACGCCACGGGCACCACCGTCAACGACGTCGTCCTGGCCGTGTGCACCGGCGCCCTCCGCACGTTCCTGGTCGACGGGGGCGAGCTCCCCGACAAGCCCCTGGTCGCCGTGGTTCCCGTCTCGGTCCACCCCGATGTGGACGCCCCCTACGGTTCCAACAAGGTCTCCTCGATGTTCGTGCAGCTGCCGGCCCACGTCGATGACCCGCTCGAGCGACTGGTCGCCATCCGGGAGGGCACCAAGGGGGCCAAGGAGGAGCACAACGC
>CAZULR010000287.1:0-4013 GCA_964621235.1 uncultured Acidimicrobiaceae bacterium | reverse complement strand
ACGGCGTCGGGCTTGGCTATGACAAGTGTGCGTCCCACAAGCGGGGCAGGCTAGCCGATGTCCGACGACCTCAGTCGCAGGACGACGGACTGGGGAGCCTGTCGCACCCACGTCACACCCACGTCACACCCACGGCACACGGGCGTCACCTCTCACACTCAGCTCCGTCCATGACGTACGGCCGCTCGTCCGACTCGGAGTCGTCGAGGACCACTACCGCTCACCCCGACACCGCCCGTCCCGCCCCGTCGAGCGCCTCGACCATGAGCCCATCGATCGCGCGCACCTGGTCCGCATAGGGCTGCAGGGTGAGGTCGAGGTCACGCAGTTGCCAGTCATCGTCGAGGTCCTCTTTGGTGATGACGGCCTCGACGTGCTGCTCGAGTTCCCGCATGCCCAGGCCGAGCAGGATGACGTGGAACTGCTCCGCGGCACGGGAGCCGCCCCGTGTGCCGAACGTCAGAAACGTCGCCGGCTTGTCCCGCCACTCCGCGTAGAGAAAGTCGAGCGCGTTCTTGAGGACGGCGGGATAGCCCCAGTTGTACTGCGGGAACACGAAGATGTAGGCGTCGAACGAGTCGGCGATGGCACTCCAGGCGCGGGTGTGATCGTGCGCGTAGTCACCCAGTGCCGCCATCCGGGGCTCATCGAGGAACGGCAGGTCGACCTCGGCCAGGTCAACCAGTTCGTAGGTCAGGGCGCTGTCCCGTTGCGCCACGTCACGGACCCATTCTGCGATGCCCGGGGTGATCCGGGTCGGGCGGGTGCTGCCGATGATCACCGCCACTCGCCGCACCTCCTCGACGTCGACAGCTCCTGACCGTCTGCGCGGGCAACCTGCTTCCGCCGTCATCGTGCTCCTCCCATGCAATGTGGACCCATCGGCTTCGTCGTCAGGTCGCGATGTCGAGACCGTGCGCGGCCACTGCGCCGGCGACCACCCGTCCGGCCAACAACGACAGTCGGTGACGGTTCGTCTCACTCAGCCCGTCGGTGAGTGCCGACACCTGCAGCGTCACCTCGGTCTCCAGGACACCGGTCAAGCGGCGACCCTCGTAGGTCAACACCACCCGGAACGAGCGGCCGTCATCAGGGTCGGGCATCCGACGCACGAGGCCACGCTGTGTGGCCCGGTCGACCAGGCCCGTCGTGCTCGATCTGTCCAGATCGAGGAATCGGGCCAGTTGTGCCATGGTCGGCTCCCGGTCCCGCAGAATTCCGAGCAGCCGACCCTGCTGCAACGACAGGTCCGCACCGGCCGCCACCCGGGTGAGTAGAGCCTGCACCAGCGTCGACAGCTGGACGAGCCCATCGACGATTCCGAGGTCGTACTCGGGTCGGGTGGGTCCGGGTCGGACGGCGCGAGCGGTCGTGGCCATGCGCTACGGTACCTCACGATAGTACGTGGCACGAACTACCTGGATGCGCCGGTCCGGCCGGATCGCGCCCGCAGCGTCCGGTCAGCGCTCGCCGAGGAACTGCTCCACCAGTGCCCGGGGCGCACAGGCCGCCCACGCCCCGATCACCAATTCCCGCAGTTCCTCCAACTCCGCAACCGGCAATTGGACGAGGACTGCCGCGAAACCTTCGAAGTGGGGAATGGTGAAGACGGCCGCTGAGGACTCCGCCAGGACCGCCTCCTTCTCGAGCAGGTCCTCGACTCGCAGCGCGAGGATCGGGCCCCCTGGTGGTGTCTCCGCCCCGAATCGCTTCAGGTCGGCCTTACTGAACGGTCGGTCCCAGGCGAACGGCGCACCGTCGACGAACCATGTCGCACTGCGGAAGCGAAGGCCCTCGGTGACCTCAGGAAGGTCGGTGATGATCCGCAGTGCGTCCTCTCGTGTCGCCACACCGACGACGCTACCGGCGGTTCGTCCCGCATGGCGCCGCGCTCAGGACGGCAGGAGCGCGTCTCTGGCATCGGCAACGACATAGAGCGAGCCGCACACCACGACGAGGTCTTCGGGAGCGGAACGCTCTACGGCCAGACGTACGGCCTCGGCCGGGTCGCCAGCTACGGCTACCTCCATGTCCAGGGCGAATGCCGCCTCCGCCACGACGGCGGCCGGAAGTGCCCGGGGGCTCCGGGGGGTACAGGCCACCACGGCGCGCACCCCGGCAGACACGAGCGCCTCGAGCATCGCCGACGGGTCCCGTCCGGTCAGCATGCCCACCACCGCCACGGACCGACCGTCGGTCGTGAACTCCTCGGAGAGCGACCGGGCCAGGACCATCATGCCGGCGGCGTTGTGCGCTCCGTCGACGAGCACGAGCGGGTGGCGGCCGATGACCTCGAGACGGCCAGGCACCTGCACGGCGCCGAGCCCCTCGGCGACGACGTCCTCGTGGAGAGGTTCACCGAAGAACGCCTCCACGGCTGCGAGCGCGCACGCCGCGTTGTCCCCCTGATGGCTGCCGTGCAGCGGGACGAGCAGCTCTCCGTAGGCGGCACCGGGCGTGCGGATGTCGACCAGCCGGCCGCCGACGGCCACGCGATTCGAAGTGCAGGCGAAATCGATGCCGCGGGCCCACAGTTGCTCGGCACCTACGTCGGTCGCCGCACCACGGAAGAGGGCGACCAGTGTCGGGTCGGTCTCCCCCACCACCACCCGGCAGTCCGGAGTGAAGATCCCCGACTTGTCCCGGGCGATGTCCTCCAATGTCGGACCGAGGACCTCGGTGTGGTCGTAGCTGATGTTGGTCACGACGGCCACCGCGGCATGGACGATGTTGGTGCAGTCCCATGTGCCCCCGAGGCCGACCTCGACCACCGCGACGTCGACGGCCTCGTCGGCGAACCAGGTGAGTGCGGCGGCGGTCAGGAGCTCGAACCGGGTGGGTGGCTCGTTCATGAGTCCCTCGAGGCGGGACAACGTGTCGAGGACCTCGGTGAAGGACTCGTCGTCGATCGGCTGCCCGTTGTGGGACAGTCGCTCGTTCACTTTGGACAGGTTGGGACTGGTGTAGGTCCCGACGCTGAGCCCGCGCGCGGCCAGCAGCGACGTCACCATGGCCGCCGTCGAGCCCTTGCCGTTCGTCCCGGTGATGTGGATGACCGGATAGGCGGTCTGGGGGTCACCCAGGAGCGTCGCCAGGGAGCGCATGCGGTCGAGCGACGGCAGCGAGCGGCGCGTCGGCATGGTCGACTCGAAGTCGATGTGGCTGTCGAGCCAGGAGAGCGCCTCGGGCAGGTCGGCGAAGGTCACAGCGGGGCAGGTCGGGGCGACGCCCCGGAGACGGGGCGGGAGGACCCTACGAGGCGGCCCTGCGGCTGCGGCTCGGCTTGGCCGGCACCAGTGGCACGAGTGTCGGATGGACCTTGTCGAGCACGACGGCCCGGTCGACCACGCACTTGGAGATGTCGGTCCGGCTCGGCAGGTCGTACATCACCTCGAGGAGGACCTCTTCGAGGATGGCCCGCAGGCCGCGGGCGCCGGTGCCACGCAGGAGCGCCTGCTCGGCCACGGCCTCCAGGGCGTCGTCGGTGAATTCGAGTTCCACGCGGTCGAGCTCGAAGGTCCGCTTGTACTGGCGGGTGAGCGCGTTCTTCGGCTCCACCAGGATGCGGATGAGCGCCTCCTTGTAGAGGTGGGACACGGCGCTGACCACTGGGAGTCGGCCGATGAACTCGGGGATCAGCCCGAACTTCATGAGGTCCTCGGGCAGCACGTGGCGGAGCAGCTCGGAGTCGTCGCGCTCGGACGCCTTGCGAACCTCAGCCCGGAATCCCATGCCCTTCCGACCGATCCGGTTCTCGATGATCGTGTCGATCCCGGCGAAGGCACCGCCGCAGATGAACAAGATGTTGGTGGTGTCGATCTGAATGAATTCCTGGTGCGGGTGCTTGCGGCCTCCCTGGGGCGGCACGGAGGCCGTCGTCCCCTCCAGGATCTTGAGCAATGCCTGCTGGACCCCCTCGCCCGAGACGTCACGGGTGATCGACGGGTTCTCCGACTTCCGGGCGATCTTGTCGATCTCGTCGATGTAGATGATGCCGGTCTCCGCCCGCTTCA
>CAZULR010000286.1:0-4025 GCA_964621235.1 uncultured Acidimicrobiaceae bacterium | reverse complement strand
ATCGACCGGTCGGACCGGGCCGCATACCCTCCGCTGGAGGGCGCGCACGTCGATCTGATGAACCGTGGCCGGCGCTCGGTGGCAGTCGACCTGAAGCACCCGGACGGGGTGGCGCTCGTGCTCGACCTGGTCGCCGGGGCGGACGGGCTCATGGAGGGCTTCCGGCCGGGGGTGGCCGAACGGCTGGGCCTCGGCCCCGAGGAGTGCCTGGCCCGCAACCGCAAGCTCGTCTACGGGCGGATGACGGGCTGGGGGCAGGACGGGCCCCTGGCCCGGACCGCCGGCCACGACATCGACTACATCGCGCTGTCCGGCGCACTGGGTGCCATCGGCCGGGTGGGGGAGCGGCCGCTGCCGCCCCTCAACCTCGTGGGCGACTTCGGCGGGGGCGGCATGCTGCTGGCCTTCGGCATGCTGGCCGCCATCCTCAGCGCCCGGACGACCGGCACCGGCCAGGTGGTGGACGCCGCCATGGTCGACGGAGCGGCCGCGCTCATGGCCATGACCTACACGCTGCGGTCGGCCGGCATCTGGCTGGACGAGCGCGGGACCAACATGCTCGACACCGGGGCCCACTTCTACGAGGTCTATGAGTGCGCGGACGGCGGCTACTTCGGCGTCGGCGCCATCGAGCCCCAGTTCTACGCCGAGTTGATGCGTCTGCTCGGGCTCGGGGACGAGGACCTGTCGACCCAGATGGACCGGGACACGTGGCCGGCCATGAAGGAGCGGTTCGCCGCCATCTTCGCCACCAGGACCCGCGACCAGTGGGAGGCCGTCTTCGCCGGGACCGACGCCTGTGCGGCACCCGTGCTGTCACCGGGCGAGGCACCCGACCACCCGCACAACCAGGCCCGGGGGACCTTCACCGAGGTCGCCGGGGTCGTCCAGCCGGCACCGGCGCCACGGTTCGTGGGCACCCCCGGAGCGATCCGCCGCCCGCCGCCCCACCCGGGCCAGTTCGGCGACGAGGCCCTGGCCGACTGGGGGCTGTCGGACCAGCGGGTGGCCGACCTGCGCAGCTCGGGCGCCATCCGCTGACCGGGGGCCGCCACCGGGTACGGCCGCTCAGAGGTTGACGACCGGGCAGGTGACGGTGCGGATGATCCCGTCGATGAGCTGGATCCGGCCCACCACCATCTGGCCCAGCTCGTCGACGGTGGCGGCCTCGGCGCGGGCGATCACGTCGTAGGGGCCGGTCACGCCCTCGGCCGTCACCACGCCCTCGACGCCCTGCACGGTGCGGGCCACGGTCGCCGCCCGCCCGACCTCGGTTTGGATGAGTACGTAGGCGCTGACGGACATGGCCATCTCCCGGTGGTGGTGGGCGGAGCAGGGCGCATCATGCTACCGCCCGCCCGGGCCCGCCTACCATGCCGACATGGGCGTCAAGGAGCGAGGAGACCAGTTCCGCCGCCTGGTCCGGTCCGCCGTCGACGACCTGTTCGACCAGCGCAGCCCCTTCGGCCGACTGGCGCTGACCCATGTCCTGATGACGGCGGGGGACACCATGTTCGCCGTCTCGCTGGCGGGATCGCTGTTCTTCTCCATCTCGCCGACGGCGGCCAAGGACAAGGTCCTGCTCTACCTGCTCCTCACCATGGGCCCCTTCGCCGTGGTGGCCCCGGCGCTCGGCCCCCTCATCGACCGGAGCCGCGGGGCCCGACGGGCCATGGTGGTCACGTCGGCCCTGGGTCGTGCCGTGCTGTGCCCGTTCGTGGCCCGGGACATCCACTCGCTGCTGCTGTTCCCCGAGGCCTTCTTGATGCTGGTCCTGTCCAAGGTCTACCTGGTCACGAAAGGCGCGCTGGTGCCCGAGATGGCCGGCCTCGAGCTGTCCGGTGACGCGGACCCCGCCGGGGAGCCGCCGCCCGCCCCGTCCGACGGGCCGCGCGGGCCCGAGCCCACCCCGCCCTACGGCATGCCACCCATCGTCCATGTGGACGACCCGGTCACCGGCGAGGACGTGGTGGAGCCCGATCTCGCCACCCTCAACGCCCGGCTCGGTCTCCTGGCGTCGCTGTCCGGCTTCGCCTTCGCCCTGCCGGCGGTGGCGATCCTCAAGCTGGCCGGGTCGCCGGCGGTGCTGTGGACGTGCGCCGTGGTCTTCGTGGCCGGCGTGGTCGCCGGGCTCCGGCTCCCGGTGCGCCGCACCACCCGCGCCGCCCGTGCGGTGGCCCGTGCCGACGAACGGGACGCGGCGCGGGACCAGGTGGCGTGGGCGCCCGACGTCGACGACTGGTGGGTCGAGGAGCAGCGGGACCTGGCCGCCTTCCGGCCGATCGCCGGGACGCAGGTGATCCTGGCCCTGACCCCGATGTCGGTGCTGAAGGGCCTGCTCGGGTTCCTGACGTTCCTGTTCGCCTTCGGGCTCCGTCGCGAAGGCGCAGCCGCCTGGTGGTTCGGCCTCCTGATCGGCGCCCTGACCCTCGGGGCCGTGATCGGGGTGCTGCTGGTCGGCCGGCTCCGACGCGTGCTGTCCGAGCAGCAGATGCTCACCGCCTCCCTGTGGCTGGTGGCCGCGGCCGGCCTCCTCGGGTGGCTGTTCCCCCACGAGGCCCTCCAGGCCCTGGTCGCCCTGGCCGTCGGGGCGGCCGGAGCGGTGGCCAAGCCCTCCTTCGACGCGCTCGTGCAGCGTCACGTGCGGGAGTCCGACCAGGGGAGGGCTTTCGCCCGGTTCGAGACGCGGCTGCAGCTCATGTGGGTGGTCGGGTCCCTCGTGGGCGTGGTGCTGTCACTCTCGATCCAGACCGGCAACCTGGTGATGGCCGCCGTGGCCATGGCCGGCGCGCTGTCCTACATGAGCGCGCTCCACGGCATGGCCAACCGGGCCTGAGCGGGGCCGTCCCGGTCGACCCGGAGACGCGCCCGAGGGGCCGGACGGGCCGGCCCCTCGGAACGTACGTCGTCGGACGGGCCGGTCAGCCGAGCTTCGCCTCCAGCGCGTCGACCTCGCCGGCCAGCTCGGCCGGGAGCTTGTCGCCGAACTGGGCGTAGTGGGCGCGGATGGAGGGCACTTCCGCCCTCCACTCGGCCGGGTCCACGTGGAGCAGGGTGTCCATGTCCGCCTCCGACACGTCCAGACCGTCGGTGTTGACGGCGCCCTTGGCCGGCACGAATCCGATCGGGGTCTCGACGGCCTCGCCCTTGCCGCTCACCCGCTCGAAGACCCACTCGAGGACCCGGCTGTTCTCGCCGTAGCCGGGCCACAGCCAGCGGCCGTCCTCGTCCTTGCGGAACCAGTTCACGTAGAAGATCTTGGGAAGCTTGTCCGGGTCGGCACCCCGGCCCAGGTCGAGCCAGTGGCCGAAGTAGTCGGCCATGTTGTACCCGCAGAACGGCAGCATCGCGAAGGGGTCGCGGCGCAGGTTGCCGACGGCGCCGGCGGCGGCGGCCGTCGTCTCCGAGGCCATGATCGAGCCCAGGAACACACCGTGCTGCCAGTCACGGGACTGGAACACCAGCGGTACGACCGAGGCGCGGCGGCCACCGAAGAGGATGGCGTCGATCGGGACACCGGCCGGGTCCTCCCACTCCGAGGCGATGGCCGGGTCCTGGGCCGCCGGCACGGTGAACCGGGCGTTCGGGTGGGCGGCGGGGGTGCCGGACGCGGGGGTCCAGTCCTCGCCCTTCCACGAGGTGAGATGGGCCGGCGGATCGTCGGTCATCGACTCCCACCACACGTCGCCGTCGTCGGTGAGCGCGGTGTTGGTGAAGATGGCGTTGCCGTCCATGGTCAGCATGGCGTTGGGGTTGGTGTGGGTGTTGGTGCCCGGGGCCACGCCGAAGAACCCCGCCTCGGGGTTGATGGCGTAGAGGCGGCCGTCGGGGCCGAACTTCATCCAGCAGATGTCGTCGCCGACCGTCTCGACCTTCCAGTCGGGGAGCGTCGGGATGAGCATGGCCAGGTTCGTCTTGCCGCAGGCCGACGGGAAGGCGCCGGTGACGTAGCGGGTCTCGCCCGCGGGCGACGTGAGCTTGAGGATGAGCATGTGCTCGGCCAGCCAGTTGTCGTCCCGGGCCAT
>CAZULR010000285.1:0-4035 GCA_964621235.1 uncultured Acidimicrobiaceae bacterium | reverse complement strand
ACACCAAGACGCTCGACGTCCACATCAAGCGTCTGCGGACCCACATCGAGGAGGATCCCTCGAACCCGCGCCTGATCACCACCATCCGGGGTGTCGGCTACCGATTCGACGCGCCCCGCGAGTGATACCCACGCGGCTGACCCCTTCCGGCTGACGTCGGGCGTGCCGTCCCGCCGGTTCAGCCCGTGGCCCGGATGACCGTCTCGCCCCGGAGGTAGGGGGCGAGAACCTCCGGCAGGATGACCGAGCCATCAGCCTGCCGGCCGGTCTCCACCAGCGCCGCCCAGATGCGGGCCCACGCCAGCGCCGAGCCGTTGACCGTGTGGACCAGAGCCGGTCCGCCGGCCTGGGGCCGGTAGCGGATGTTGGCCCGGCGGGCCTGGTAGTCGGCGAACCAGCTGATCGAGGAGACCTCCAGCCACTGGTCGACCCCCGGCGAGTAGACCTCGAGGTCGAAGGTGCGGGCGGCCGAGTTGCCCAGGTCGCCGGTGCACAGATCGAGCACCCGGTACTGGAGGCCCAGCCCCTGGAGCAGGCCCTCGGCACGGGCCACGATGTCGGCGTGGAGGTCGAGCGCCTGGTCCGGCGTCGTGTAGGCGAACAGCTCGACCTTGTCGAACTCATGGACCCTGAGGAGGCCCCGTGTGTCCCGACCGGCGGAGCCCGCCTCCCGGCGGAAGCATGCAGTGGCGGCGGTGAGCCGCAGGGGAAGCGCGGACTCCTCCAGGATCTCGCCACGCCACATCGAGGTCAGCGGCACCTCAGCCGTCGGGATGGCCCACAGGTCGTCCCGCTCGAGGTGGTAGGCGTCCTCCTCGAACTTGGGCAGGTGCCCCGTCGAGACCATCGTCTCGGTGAGCACCATCGTGGGCGGCCGCACCTCCTCGAAGGCGTCGGCGTGGCTGTCCAGGGCGAACGCGGTCAGGGCCCGGAGCAGCCGTGACCCGAAGCCGCGGTAGAGGGGGAACATCGAACCGGACAGCTTCGCCCCCCGCTCCATGTCGAGGAGCCCGAGCTCGGCGCCGATCTCCCAGTGGGGCACCCGCTGGGCGTCGGTGTAGGTCGGCGGCACCTCGGGCCAGGAGCGGGTGACCACGTTGTCCTCGGGGCCGACCCCGTCGGGGGCGTCGGGGGCCGGCAGGTTGGGCAGATAGAGCAGCGCCTGACGGACCTCCTCCTGGGCGGCCTCCGCCATGGTGTTGAGCCGGCGCTCCTCGTCCCCCGCGGCCCGGCTCTCGTCGGCCAACTGCTCGGCCCGTGCCGTGTCGCCCGACCTGCGGGCCTCCCCCACCTGCTTGGACAGCACCTTGACCGTCGCCCGCACCTCGTCGCGGGTGCCGACCGCGGTGCGCGCCGCCTGGTCCATGGCGGCCAGCCGGTCGATGTCGGCGGGGTCGACGCCCCGTCGCCCCAGGGCGGCCTTGACCGCGTCGATGTCGTCTCTGACCAGTCGGATATCGATCATGTCGGCACAACGGTAGCGTGACCACCCGTGGACCACGCCGACGTACCCCACCAGGCCGACACGGGCGCGCCCGCGGTCGAGTGCGACGCCGTGGTCATCCGCTACGGCACCACCACCGCCGTCGACCGCCTCTCCTTCGCGGCCCAGCACGGCGAGGTGCTCGCCCTGCTCGGGCCGAACGGCGCCGGCAAGACGAGCACCGTCGAGGCCCTCGAGGGCTACCGGCCGGTGACGTCCGGCACGGTGCGGGTGCTCGGGCTCGACCCGGGTCGGGACCATGCGGCACTCGTGCCCCGGATCGGCGTCATGCTCCAGAAGGGTGGCGTCTACCCGACGCTCGGCCCCGCCCAGGTGCTCCACCTCTTCGCCGCCTACTACGACGATCCCGAGGACCCGGACGCCCTGCTCGACCAGGTCGGGCTCAGCGACGTCCGGCGCACGCCCTGGCGCCGGCTGTCCGGAGGCGAGCAGCAGCGCCTCTCTCTCGCACTCGCCCTCATCGGCCGGCCCGAGGTCCTCTTCCTCGACGAGCCCACCGCCGGGGTCGACCCCGAGGGGCGCATCGTGGTCCGGGACCTCGTCGACGCCCAGCGGGACAAGGGGCTGTGCATCCTGCTCACCACCCACGAGCTGGGTGAGGCCGAGCGCCTGGCCGACCGGGTGGTCATCGTCGACAAGGGCCGCCTCCTGGCCGAGGGCTCACCCGCCGAGCTGGCGTCGGGCACCGCCGACGGGTCGGTCCGCTTCTCCACCGATCCCGGCATCGACACGGGCGCCCTCGCCGCCGCCGTCGGTCCGGGTGCATCGGTCACCGAGGAGCGCCCCGGCGCCTACCGCCTCCGGCTGCCCGCCGGAACCGACACGCCGCCCGTCGTGGCCGCGCTGGCCGGCTGGTTGGCCGAGCACGACCTGTCGCTCGGCGACCTGCGCACCGGGCAGTCGTTGGAGGAGGCCTACCTGGCCATCACCGGGTCCCGTGCCGTGCCGGAGGAGTTCGCCGAGGCGGCCGGCGGCCGGCGGGAGCGCCCGCGTGGGCGCTCCCGCCGGGGGAGCCGCTGATGCGCGCGCTCCTCGCCCAGCTCCGGGCCGAGCTCACCATGCTCTTCATGAACGGGGAGACGGTCTTCCTCACCCTCGGGATCCCGGTGGTGTTCCTGCTGTTCTTCAGCGCCGTCCATGTGCTGCCGACCGGCACCAGGCATCCGGTGGACTTCCTGGTGCCAGGCATCCTGGCCCTCGCCGTCATGTCGACCTCGATGACGGCGCTGTCCATCGGGACCGGCTTCGAGCGCGGCTACGGCGTGCTGAAGCGGCTCGGTGCCACGCCGCTCGGCCGCCCCCGACTGCTGGCGGCCAAGATCGTCGCCGTCATCGCCGTGGAGATCCTGCAGGCCGCCGTCCTGGTGGGCGTCGGCTACCTCATGGGCTGGAACCCGGGCGGACCCGGCGGGTCGGGCGCCTGCGTCGGTCAGGCCGTGCTGGCCATGGTGCTCGGCACGGTTGCGTTCGGTGGGATCGGCCTCGTGCTCGCCGGAACGCTCAAGCCCCTGGTGAACCTGGCGGTGGTCAACGCCCTCTTCGTGGTGCTGCTGCTGCTCGGCGGGATGCTCATCCCGCTCGCCAAGCTCCCGAACTGGCTGGCCGACCTGTGTCGCCTGCTGCCGGCGGCCGCCCTGGCCCAGGCCCTGCACGCGACCCTCGGGCAGGGCACGTCGGTGGCCACCCGGGACTGGCTCGTGCTGGGCGTGTGGGCCGTCGCGGCACCCGTGGCCGCCGGCCTCACCTTCCGCTGGGAGTAGTCCGGCCGCACCCGTCACCCGGGGCGGTCAGTTGCTCCCAACGAGCTTGTGGATCCAGCGGTCGAGCTGGCCCTTGGAGACCGGGCCGATGACGTGGCCGACGACCGTGCCCGACTCGTCGATGAAGAACGTGTTGGGTTCGGCATTGAGCCCGTAGACGCCGGCGGTGACCCGCAGGGTGGCGTCCTGGCCGACCGGGTAGGTGATGCCGGACTGCGTGATGAAGGGAACGGCGTTGGCGGGCGGGTCGGCGGCGTCCACCCCGACGAACTGGAGCACGGACCCTTTGGCCTCCTCGGCCCTGGCCGTCGACGCCAGCATCGGGGTCTCGGTCCGGCAGGGACCGCACCAGGAGGCGAAGAAGTTCAGCACCACGGGGTGGTGACGGTCGACGCCGAGGGCGTGCAGATCCACGTGTGCCCCGCCCGTCACCGCCGGCAGGACGAAGTTCGGGGCCGCCGAGCCGACCGGCACCACGCCACCCGTGCCCGACGTGCTGTTGGAGGACGTGCCGAGACCGACGAAGAGGAAGACGGCGAGTGCCGCGGCCAGGACCACGCCGACGAGGAACGCACGCAGCCGGCGGGGCCGGCGCGGCCGAGGCGCGGGAACAGCCGCAGGGGCGTCCGGGACGGTCAATGCTGGACGAAGACGTCGACCGCCATGATGACGAACAGGAGCGTCAGGTACGTGATCGAGTAGCTGAACAGCTGCATCGACGCCTTGGGCGTGGCGCGCACCCACATCCGGGCGGCCATGGCGATGAAGCCG
>CAZULR010000284.1:0-4042 GCA_964621235.1 uncultured Acidimicrobiaceae bacterium | reverse complement strand
CGATCTCGTCGATGTAGATGATGCCGGTCTCGGCCCGCTTGACGTCGTAGTCGGCGGCCTGGATCAGCTTGAGGAGGATGTTCTCCACGTCCTCGCCCACGTAACCGGCCTCGGTCAGGGCCGTGGCGTCGGCGATGGCGAACGGCACGTTGAGCATCCGTGCCAGCGTCTGGGCGAGGAGCGTCTTGCCACATCCGGTCGGTCCGAGGAGAAGGATGTTCGACTTGGCCAGCTCGACGTCGGAGTCGTGGGCCCCGTTACTGCCGGCCTGGACCCGCTTGTAGTGGTTATAGACGGCCACCGACAGGATCTTCTTCGCATACTCCTGGCCGATGACGTAGTCGTTCAGAAACTCGAAGATCTCCTTGGGCTTAGGCAGTTCGTCGAAGCTGAGCTCGGTGGTGTCGGCGAGTTCCTCGGCGATGATGTCGTTGCAGAGCTCGATGCACTCGTCACAGATGTAGACGCCGGGGCCGGCGATCAGCTTCTTGACCTGCTTCTGGGACTTGCCGCAGAAGCTGCACTTCACCAGATCGCCACCGTCTCCGAATTTCGCCACGTCGGTTCCTCGTGTCCTTCTGTCGGCGGTCCCTGCTGTTCGACCGAACGCTGTGTACCTGTGCGAACTGACTATCCGTGCGGGACGGCACCGACGGGGCTCCGGGGTGTGGCTCCCGGCGTGTCCGGCGGCGCTGTCCGGACCACCAACACTAGCGGCTGGCGCGGCGCGGACATGACCTTCCGGGGACCCCTATGCCGCGCCGATGGCGTCGATCGGCACGGTGTCCCGGGCCGAGATGACTTCGTCGACCAGGCCGTACTCGACGGCCTCGGCGGCGGTCATGATGAAGTCCCGGTCAGTGTCCTTGGAGACCCGCTCGGCGCTCTGGCCGGTGTCGTCGGCCAGCATGCCGTTCAGCAGATCGCGCATGCGCAGGATCTCGCGGGCCTGGAGCTCGATGTCGCTCGCCTGTCCCTCGACCCCGCCGAACGGCTGGTGGAGCAGGATCCGGGCGTGGGGCAGAGCGAACCGCTTGCCATGGGCGCCGGCCCCGAGGAGCACGGCGGCGGCCGAGGCGGCCTGGCCGAAGCAGAACGTCGAGACGTCCGGCTTGATGTACTTCATGGTGTCGTAGATGGCGAACAGCGCAGTGATGTCACCGCCGGGCGAGTTGATGTAGAGGTGGATGTCCTTCTCCGCCTCCTCCGACTCGAGGAACAGCAGCTGGGCGCAGACCAGATTGGCCACCGTGTCGTTGATCGGGGTGCCGAGGAAGATGATGCGCTCCCGCAGGAGGCGCGAGAACAGGTCGTAGTTGCGCTCCCCCCGACTGGTGGACTCGACCACCCACGGCACGCTGTATCCCTGCGCGTCGATCGACCTGCTTGCCTCCGTGAAACTCACTCCGAGTCCTCCTCGCCCTGGTTCACCTTCAGGTCATCCCGCGACACGGGCGTCCCGTTCTCATCGACCAACTCGACCGACTCCATGAGCCAGCTCATGGCCTTGGCCTTCCGTCGGTCCGAGCGTACCGCCGACAGGCGCCCCGCCCGTTCCAGCTGGTCCCGCACCTGGTCGGCGTCCATGTCGAGCCGGGTCCCCATGGCGGACAGCTCCTCGGCCAGCTCCTCGTCGGTGATCTCGATCGCCTCGGCCTCCACCAGGGCCCGCAGGGCCAGGTCGGCCTTGACGCTCTGCAGTGCACCGGCCCGGAGCTCCTCCAGGAACTCCTCCTCGCTTCGGCCCGTGACCCCGAGGAACTGTCCGAGGGACATGCCCTGCCCCTCGAGGCGGTGGTTGAGGTCGTGGATCCGCTCGCGCAGCTCCTCGAGCACCAGCTGCTCGGGGATCTCCTCGGTCACCAGCTCCGTGAGCGCCTCCACGGTCTTCTGCTGCAGGGCGAGCTGGGCCTCGACGATCCGGCGCTGCCGCAAGCGCTCGGCGATGTCGGCCCGCAACTCCTCGAGCGTGGCGAACTCGCTCGCTTCGGCCGCCCATTCGTCGTCGGCGGCGGGAAGCTTCAGCTACTTCACGTCCTTCACGGCGACACCGAACGACACCGTCTGGCTGAGGGCCTCGATCTCCGCATCGAAGGTGACCGTCCCGCCGGCCTTCATGCCGACGAGGTGGTCGTCGAGCCCCGGCACCACGTTGTCCGAACCGACCTCGTAGAGGAAGTCGTCCGCCGTGAGGTCGGTGTCGTCGCTGTCGTCGTCGACGTCCGGCCGGGTCCCTCGGATGTCGATCGTCACCTGGTCACCCGTCTGGATCGGGCGCGCCACTTCGACGAGTTCACCGGACGTCGCCCGCAGCCGGTCGACCTGGGCGGCGACCTCGTCGTCTGTCACCTCGAGCGTCGGGAGCGTCACTACCAGTCCGCCGTAGCCGGGGATGGCCACCACGGGACGAACCAGGACGACCGCCTCGAAGGAGACCGGGCCGGACTTCTCGCCCGCCGTGATGTCGATGTCGGGCTGGTCGATCGGGTCGACCTCCGTCTCGTCGACGGCACGCGAGTAGTACTCGGGCAGCGCCTCCCGGATAGCCTCGCCCCGGAGCGCGTTGGCACCGCCCATGCGGGTCTCGAGGACCTTCCGAGGCACCTTTCCGGGCCGGAACCCGGGTACTCGGACTTCGCGCGACAGGCGCTTCATCACGTCGTCGAGGGCTTCGTCAATCTCGGATTCGTCGATCTCGACGGTGAGACGGACCTTGTTGCCCTCCTCGGGCGCTGCTGTGGCTCGCATACGAATAGAGGAGTGTACCGGTACCCAGGCCTTGACTTTCCCGTGCCGGCGGGCCGTCGTCCGAGACGTCGTCGGGCCGACCCGTGGCCCGCTCTGGGAGCACGTCCGACGGGCGTACGGACGATCAGGCCATGAACGCCATCGATCCGAGGACCCGGTGACCGAGGGCCTGGTCGCCGTCGATCCGGACCTGGCCGGCCGCCAGGGCCCGCGACCCGTCCACCCGGCCGAAGCCGAGGCGCCAGAAGGTGTCCTGGTCGAGTGTGAGGGTCGTGTTCGTCCGCACGGGGCCCGGTCCCGGTTCGGCGACGGCGCGGCCACCGTCCATCAGGACGGAGATCTTGCGGCCCAGCACGCCGGTGACCTGGAACCGGACCAACGTCCCGTCCGGAGGTGCCACCCGTTTCCCCACCACGTAGGGCATCGTCCGCTCGCAGCGGTCGAGCACCGTCGCCTCGCCCACCCCGTTGCGGCCACCCGGACGGCCCAGCGCCCTGCGGACGTCTTGCTCGTGGGCCCAGCAGTCCAGGACCCGGCTGACCAGGAAGTCACGGTAGGGCACCTCTCCCTCCGGGCTCCAGCCGAGGACATCGAACCGATCGGACGAGAACGTGCGGAGTTCGTGAATGCGCCGCCCGGTCACACTGATGAACTCGGCGAGCACCTCGTTGCCCGGAACCCGCCGGCGGGCCTCCACCCAGGGCTCGTTCAGCTCGGCGAAGGGATTGCGGACGTGGTCCGGAAGCGTGGCGAGCGGGGCCGGCGGCTCCTCGCCGAGGAGCATCCTCTCGACTCCGATCAGATGGGCCACCTGGTCGCGGACGGTCCATCCCGGGCAGTCGGTGGGCAGTTCCCACTGGGCGGGCCCGAGCCGGTCGCACGCGTGGGCCAGGGACGTCCACACCTCGACGAGATGATCCACGCACGGCTCGTGGTTCGACCTGCGTGCGTACACCTGGCCCTCCCCTCGTCGTACTCGCTTCGACGTGCCCTGTCGCCCTGCTCCTGTCCCGGTACCTCCCACCGGGACACCCAACCGGCAATCCCGAACCAGCCACCGGATCCGGGGACCCCCGGGTCCTGCCGGACTACCCGTAGGCGATCAGTCAGCCCGGGAGGTTCGCCTCGATGGCGTCAATGACCTCGGGGGCCTCCGGGTCGACCATCGGGCGGAATCGCTGGAGGATGCCGCCGTCCGCGGAGACGAGGAACTTCTCGAAGTTCCACTGGATGTCGCCGGCCTCGCCCTCGGCGTCGGCCACGGCGGTGAGCTCCTCGTAGACAGGGTGCCGGT
>CAZULR010000283.1:0-4066 GCA_964621235.1 uncultured Acidimicrobiaceae bacterium | reverse complement strand
ACTCATAGGGGTGGTGGAGCAGGACGTCGCCCTCGGCGAGCACCTCGAACAGGTCGCGTTCGCCGGTCAACGGGGGCGGCGCCAGCGGGACCCACGGCTCCGGGGCCAGGTCGGGACGGTCCACGGCGGCCAGGTCACGCAGCCCACCGAGATCGAGGGGCACGTCGGACAGGAAGACGTTGTCCTCGGGGACGTCGACCTCGGACACGAGCATGTCGAGCAGGTCGGTGGAGATGCCCGAGGCCACCTCGAGCCGGACGGCCTGGCCGAAGCGGCGCCGGTGCAGCTCGAGCTCGACGGCGGCCAGCAGGTCCTGGGCGTCGTCTTCGTCGACCGACAGATCGGCGTTGCGGGTGACCCGGAAGACATGGTGTTCGACGATCGACATCGCCGGGAAGAGCGTCCCGAGGTGGGCGGCGATGACCTGCTCGACCGGCACGAACCGGCTGCCGTCGGGCAGGGCCACGAACCGGGGCAGGAGCGGCGGGACCTTGACCCGCGCGATCCGCTGCTCGTCCGTCGCCGGGTCGACGACGCGCAGCACCAGGTTCAGGCTGAGATTGGAGATGTAGGGGAACGGGTGCCCCTGGTCGACGGCCAGGGGCGTGAGGACCGGGAAGATGGTCCGCGTGTAGACGTCGTCGAGGTGCTCCCGGTCGGGGTCGGCCAGCGTGTGCCAGTCGTCGATCAGGATCCCGGCACCCCGCAGCAGCGGCTCCACCCCGTCGGCGAAGATCCGGTTCTGGCGGGCCACCAGGGTGGTCACCCGGGCGGCGATGGCGGCCAGCTGCTCACCGGGGCCGAGGCCGTCCGGGGAGCGCGTCCGCAGTCCGGCCGCCACCTGGTCCTCGAGCCCGGCCACCCGGACCTGGAAGAACTCGTCGAGCCCCTCGGTGAAGATGGCCAGGAACTTCACCCGCTCGAGCAGGGGCTGGCGTCCGTCGGCGGCCAGGTCGAGCAGCCGGTTGGCGAACTCGAGCCAGGACAGCTCGCGGTTGGCGAAGCGCTCCGTGGACTCGGCGAGGGGCACCCCGTCGGGCACGGGCGGGCGGGCGCCCGGCCCCAGGCCCAGTTGCTCCCACGCACTCCCCCGCCGCCGTTCGTCGTCGGTGCCCCCGGGGACGGCGACGGGCGGTGCCCCGTCCCGGGCGAGGCCACGGAGCCGGGGGGCCGGAGCCGCCGCGGGCTCCGTCACGACCGCACCCCACCGGGGCGGAGGGATCGGGGGCGCAGGCGGGTCATCGTCGCCTCATGGTACTCCCGGGCCGGGTTCGGCCCGGAGGGTGCGCCCGCGGTCGCCGGCACCGGTCCCCCCGCCCCCGGGGTGCCCCCCGGTAGGGTGGCCGCAGTGCCGGTCCTGACGCTGCGATCTACGACGAACCGACGGCCGCGCCGCGGCATCAAGGCCAGGCGCCGCACGGAGCTGGGCCTGATGATCGCCGCCGCGGCGATCATCGTGGCCGCGTACGTGCTGATGATCCTCGGCAACACGTCGAAGTTCCCCTCGAACCTGACGCCGCTCCTCCTGGCCATCCTGGGCCTGGGCGCCGCCACCCACCTGGCCAACCGGGTGTTCGTGCCCGACGCCAACGCGGTGGTCATGCCGATCGTCTTCCTGTTGAACGGGCTCGGCTACGTGATGATCGCCCGCGTCGACCAGGCCCTGTGCCACGTCTCCACCTGTCACCCCCACTACCCCTACTACGCGCCCCTCCAGGCCGCGTGGACGGCCGGCGGGGTGGCCGTCTATGTCGTCACGCTCGCCGTCGTTCGACGGTCCCGGGACCTCGACCGCTACCGCTACCTGCTCCTGGCACTGGGGGTCATCCTGCTGCTGCTGCCCCTCGTGCCCGGTATCGGCCGGAACATCCAGGGCGCCCGGCTGTGGATCCAGATCGGGTCGTTCGAGTTCCAGCCGGTCGAGATCGGCAAGATCGTCCTCTGCATCTTCTTCGCCTCGTACTTCGCCGAGAAGCGCGAGCTCCTGACGATCCCGACGGCCCGGTTGGGGAACCGGCTCGTCCTCGACCCGCGCCCGATGGTCCCGATCGTCCTGGCCTGGGGCTTCGCCATCCTGGTGATGAGCCTCGAGCACGACATCGGGTTCTCGGCCCTGCTGTTCACCCTGTTCATCGGCCTGTTGTGGGTGACCACGGGACGCACCGGCTACCTGGTGTTCGGCCTCGTGCTCTTCGGCGTCGGGGCCTACGTGACCGGCAAGTACTTCTCACAGACCCACATCCGGGTCGAGGACTGGCTCAATCCCTGGCCACTCGCCAACACCTCCGGCGGCCAGCTGGTCCAGTCGTGGTACGCCCTGGGCAACGGGGGCATCGGCGGCACCGGCCTCGGACTGGGCCAGGCCGCCTACCTCGTCAGCAATTCCAACACCGACTTCATCTTCGCCGTGATCGGCGAGGAGATGGGACTGCTCGGGTCCTCCATGGTGGTCGTCGCCTTCCTGCTGCTGGCCGGGGCCGGCCTCCACATCGCCCAGACGGCACGGTCCGAGTTCGCCAAGCTGGTCGCCACCGGGCTCACGATCATCATCGGGTTCCAGGCATTCTTCATCATCGGCGGGATCGTGCGGATCCTGCCCCTCACCGGCATCACCCTGCCGTTCATCTCCTACGGCGGCTCCGCGCTCATCGCCAACTACATCCTGGTGGCGCTACTGATGCGCATCTCCGACGAGGGGACGGCGGCGGTCGACGCGGCCGAACAGTCCCAGTACGAAGCCGACCTCGAGCGCCGCCGGAGGCTGCTCACCGGCAATTAGTCCCGCCCGGGCCGCGGGGCTGCTCAGACGCTGCCGGGTGGGGGGACGTCACCGTTGCCCTCGAGCAGGCGCGCGTCGATGAGGATCGGCACCTGGACCGGCTGGTGGAGCGCCAGGATCAGGGCGTCGGTGGGTCGGCACGAGTGGACCGACCGGCCGCTACGGCCCCGCAGGTCGAGCTCGGCGAAGTGCACGGTGCCCAGCCGCCCCACGATGCGCACGGCCACCAGGTCGATGTCGAACCGCTGCAGCACCTCGCCCATGAGCTCGTGGGTGAGGGGCCGGGGCGTCGGGATCCGGCGCTGGGCGTGGGCGAGGGCCACCGCGTCGGGCATCCCCACGGCGAAGGTGAGCTGCCGCCGGGGGGACTCGAGCTCACGGAGGCAGACCTGGGGGTGCTGGCTCGGGAGGTCGAGCGTCACCGACGACACCACGGCCATCCGGAAGTCGGCGGCACCGTCCGCTGGCGCGGGGGGTGCCGGCGTGTCGGTCACCGGGTCGACCACCCCGTCGGACGGATCGTCGGACGGGGTGGTGGATGGATCGTCGGATACATCGGCGGACGGATCGGCGGACGCGGCGGCCGGCTCGGGCACGCGTCCCTCCGGCGTCGCTGCCCCCTCCGGCGCCGCATCGGACCCGGTCACGAGGGGCTCGGGCACGCTCACCGGGAACTCCGGTAGCCCACACTGGTGACGATGCCGATGGCGGCCATGAAGCCGATCATCGAGGACCCCCCGTAGGAGAGGAAGGGAAGCGGGATGCCGGCCACCGGCATGATCCCCATGTTCATGCCCACGTTCTCGAACACCGAGAACATCAGCAGCGCGAACACCCCGGAGCACAGCAGGCGCCCGAACGTGTCCTTGGCCATCTGGGCCGTCCGCAGGATGCGCCAGGCCAGGATCCCGTACAGGACGAGCAGGACACCGGCCCCGACGAAGCCGAGCTGCTCCCCCACGGCCGAGAAGATGAAGTCGGTCTGCTGCTCGGGCACGTAGGCCAGGTTGGTCTGGGCCCCCTTGAACAGGCCCTGGCCGAAGATCCCGCCGTGGGCGATGGCCGTCTTGGCCTCGTTGACGTTGTACGTGACGTCCTGGCTGGCGCTGTTGGGCGAGATGAAGCTGGTCAGGCGCTGGATCTGGTAGTGCTTCACCAGCCCGAGATTGAGGGCGACCACCACGACGACGACGGCGCCGACGATGAGCAGGATGAGGTAGCGCCCGGGCATCCCGGCCACGGCCAGCATCACCAGGAGGATGACCGTGCAGACGATGGCCGTGCCGA